>DATBWK010000231.1:0-10903 GCA_036514835.1 Bellilinea sp. | reverse complement strand
CACAGGTCAGTACAATCACCTACCACAATAAAGGTATCCAACTGGGGATGCGACGCCAGCCATTGGTTCAATCCGGTATTGAGGCCGGTTGAAATCGAATTTTTCTCCAAAAGGACCATCCGGTCAAAGAACGGCAGCGCTTTAAAGGCGTCGACCGTCTCAGCTTCGGGGGTGCCGCGCACACAGTGACGCGGCCAGGCGTCAAATTCGACCGCATCCGGTTCATGGGTATCCTGGCTAAGCACAATGTGGCGTACGCCAAGGTCCCAGGCCTGTGTGAACAGCCGGGCGATCGGCTCGACAATGGCATTCACCCGCGGGCTGGCCAGCGGTCCGATGGTGCAAAACCCGTTAATGATATCCACCGAGATGATGGCGGTCTGTTCCGGGTTATGGATAACGGACTTCAAATCGACGGTTGGTAAGGATTTTGACCATTCGTCCAGAAAATCAATGAAAGGTTGGCTGCTTTCCAATAAGGATTGGGGCATCATGACCTCCTTGTCGTTAGTGTATATTTTACACTATTATACCGCAAATGCCCGGCTGTCAAGACCGGGCAAATTATCGTTATTAAACTGTTTGGCTTTGGTATCGACTGCTTAACCAGCATTTACCGTCATGCGGTAGCCGCAAAACATGCATGACACCGAATTATCACCGTGCCAGGTTAAGTTTTCGGCGTTTTCCCGCATCGGCGCATTGCAGGCCGGGCACATCTCTGGCAGTTGATGTGCCAACACCAGCCGGTCGGCTACAGAGGCTAATACGGCGGGCAGGGGTTCGCCATCCCCGGCTTCCGGCGGTTCGTACGCAGTGGCAGCAGGTTTTTCCTCCACCGGCCGGGCTGTGACGTT
Organism: Bellilinea sp.; assembly: GCA_036514835.1. GTDB lineage: Bacteria > Chloroflexota > Anaerolineae > Anaerolineales > Anaerolineaceae > Bellilinea. The sequence goes on along the minus strand of DATBWK010000231.1, from coordinate 10,046 downwards.
AATCGGCTCGATGATTTCTGCCTTCGACCGAAAGGCACTATCGGCCGGCGTGCCGGGCGGGATCACGTTGGCCTCATCCGGCATGGTGGCGCGGACGATCATGGTGAGCCCAATCAGAATTAATATCCCTGGCCAGACATAATTGACCATAAACAGAATGCCAAGGCCAATAAGCCAAATAGCAGCAATTATGTTTTTTCTATTCATTTCGTTTCTCCTGCGTTATATACGGAATTGTACCGCGTCTGGGTTCATCCCTTATAATTGACTGAATGATTGGTTGGTACAAACTTCTCAAATTCGTAATAATCCTGGCAATCCTTTTCTCGGTTCTGAAGCAGCCCGCCCCGGTATCAGCACAATCGGGCAGCAATATCACTGCCTACGACTTGATTGGTCTGGTCAACGGTATCCGCACCGGCAATGGGCTGCCAGCGCTGGAAGTCAGCAGTATTTTAATGAGCACGGCGCAATCCACTGCTGAGATCATGGCAGCCAATCGTATGGGCTGGCATATCGGCGACGTACGCGGGCGGGTGATGGCTGCCGGTTACGGCGGCGGCGCCAATGCCTGGGCGACCGAGAATTTCGCCGTTGGGCAAATGAGTTTGGAAGACCTGGCGTGGGTGTGGTCGGATGCGGCGCACATGATCCCCATGGTCAATCCTGCCTATCAGCATATTGGCGCAGGTGTGGCAACGGCTGCGGATGGTTCAATTTATTATATCGTCCATGCCGCCTACACCTCCGGCTCGCCGGCGGCGCGTACCCAGGTACCCGGGCAGATAGGGACAGATCCGACCGCCGTAGCCTACCAATGGATCATCCCAGTGACTGTCGCCACACCCAATGCCGACGGCACGGTCATCCATGAGGTCAAAATGGGACAATCGCTGTGGAGCATTGCCATCGCTTACGAATCGCATATCGTGGATATATTACGCTTCAACCAGATGTCCCCCGAGCAGCAGGTGGTGTGGGTTGGGCAAAAGTTGAACATCCCGGTCACCCCGCAGCCGATCACCCCATCGCCGGAGCCTTCCCTGAGTGCAACTCCTGCCCCGCGCAAGCTGGCTGCCATCCGCAGTCCAACCGTGAGCGGCGGCGCAGTAACCCGAACGATCCAACCCACTGCAAGCCAAACTCCGACGCTGGCGCCTGTCAAGGCTGGTGCAGTTTTGGATGTCAACGACAGTACCATAGGTTACATTCTTGGCGGAATCTTCACAGCCGGAGTATTACTGGTTGGGTTTGGCTTGCTAAGCCGGCGTAAATTGAACGATTGATCTTATACCTTCTCGATCAGGCGGGATTCGCATGAAGAAGAAAAAAACATCCGCAACTACAACCCGAATGGCGCAGCTCGAAACGGTTTTTCCGGATCACATCGATCTGGATGACCCCCAGTTGTATATCAACCGCGAACTTGGCATGCTGGAATTTCAACGCCGCGTGCTCGACGAAGCCATGGATACGACCAACCCGTTGCTCGAAAGGGTTAAATTCCTCGCTATTTTAGGGTCAAACCTGGAAGAATTCTTTATGGTACGCGTCGGCGGGTTGATCATGCAGCGCGATGAAGGCGTACCAGACCAGTCGATCGACGGGTTGACTGCCCCGGAACAATTGGTGGAAATCCGCAAGGTTGTACAAAAGCTGATGGAAGAGGGCCGCGAATTGTGGAATAAGACCCTCATGCCCGAGTTGGACGCTGCCGGAATTCACATCCGCTCCCACAAAAACCTGACTCAACGGCAGAGGCAAATCGTCGACGCCTATTTCCACGAAATGGTGTATCCGGTGCTGACGCCGCTGGCCTTTGACCCGGGTCACCCGTTCCCGCATATTTCCAACCTCAGCCTCAACCTGGCGATACTGCTGGAAGGCCGAGACGGACAAACATTATTCGCGCGTATCAAGGTACCGGATACATTGCCACAGCTGGTACCGGTCAAACGTTCAAGCGGCGGGCTGCGCAAGGACGGCACCGTTCCCTACCACCACTACTTCGTCTGGCTGTCCGATGTGATCAGCGCCAATATTGATTCTCTTTTCCCCGGGCTCAAGGTGCTGGAAGTGCATCCATTCCATGTGATCCGCAACGCGGATATGGAAATCCAGGAACTGGAAGCTTCGGATTTACTGGAAACCATGGAAGAATCAGTGCGCAAGCGCCGTTTTGGGGTGGTTGTGCGTCTGGCGATTCGCAAAGACATGCCGGATTTCCTTAAAAATATCCTGGTCAGCAACATGAAGGTAGACCGCAATGACGTCTACACTATTGACAGTCCGATGGTGCTCTCCAGCCTGATGCAGTTGGCGCGCATCGAGCGTCAAAAACTCAAAGACCGTCCATTCACTCCCATAACGCCGGCTGCTCTGCGTTTTGACGAGGAATCGCCCGAAGATGCGATTTATACCGCCATCCGGGCTGGCGACATCCTGCTGCACCACCCCTACGACTCCTTCTCTCCGGTGGTTGAATTCCTGCGCACCGCCGCCCGCGACCCCAATGTTTTGGCCATCAAGCAGACGCTGTACCGCACGGGTTCTAATTCGCCGGTGGTGAAGTCCCTGCTGGAGGCGCGCCGGGATTACGGCAAGCAAGTGGCTGTGCTGGTGGAATTGAAAGCCCGTTTTGACGAAGAAAGCAATATCGGTTGGGCGCGTATGTTAGAGCAGGAAGGCGTGCACGTCACATACGGGTTATTGGGATTGAAAACCCATTCAAAAATTGCCCTGGTTGTGCGCAAAGAAGGCGAGCATATCCGGCGCTACGTCCACCTGGGCACCGGCAATTACAACCACGTCACAGCACAGTTGTACGAAGATCTCGGCATGTTCACCTGTGACGACCAGATCGGGGCGGATGCTACCGATTTATTCAATTATCTGACCGGTTACTCCTTCAAAGCGGATTATTGCAAACTGCTGGTAGCGCCGATCAATTTGCGCCAGCGCTTTGAGGAAATGATCCTGCGAGAAATCGAAATTGCCCGCTCGGGAGCGCCCGCGCATTTGATCTTCAAAATGAACTCGCTGGTCGACCAGCCCATGATCCAGCTGCTGTATCTGGCTTCACAGTGCGGTGTGCGCGTTGATTTAATCACCCGTGGCATTTGCTGCCTGAGACCGGGTATTCAAGGATTGAGTGAGAATATCCGGGTCATCAGCATTCTTGGCCGCTTCCTGGAACACAGCCGCATTTATTACTTCCACAACAACGGCAACGAGGAAATTTATATGGGCAGCGCCGATCTGATGCCGCGCAACCTCAATCAACGCGTTGAGGTGCTTTTCCCGGTGGAGGACCGCGCCATGATCAACCACATTCGCACCAACATCTTGCAGCCCTACATGGAGGACAACACCAAAGCCCGTATTATGAAACCGGACGGTACATATAACCGCCTGCACCCGGAAAAGGACCAGGAAGCGGTCAATGTCCAGACGCTATTCTTGTCCAGACGGAAAAAGGGAAATTGGGGTTAGGCACAGCCTGGAGAGATGATGATCAGCTATCGCAAGGAACTGTGGTTTAACCTGCCCGCCCGCCGCGGCTTCATCAATATCACCGATCAGGTGCAGGAATGCCTGCGTGAAAGCGGCATTCGGGAAGGTTTGGTGCTGGTAAACGCCATGCACATCACAGCGTCCGTGTTCATCAATGACGACGAACGCGGACTCCACAGTGATTATGAGCGCTGGCTCGAAGCCCTGGCGCCGCACGAGCCGGTCAGCCAGTATCGGCATAATGCCACTGGCGAGGACAATGCCGACGCCCACTTAAAACGCCAGGTGATGGGGCGCGAGGTAGTGGTCGCGGCGACGAACGGGCGGCTGGATTTTGGCCCCTGGGAGCAGATTTTCTACGGCGAATTCGACGGTAAGCGCAACAAACGCGTGCTGGTAAAAATCATTGGCGAATAAAGCGAAGGGGAAAACCATGGCTCCTAAAGACATCCAAACCCATTTGATGGGTCTGATTAGAAAATCGCACCGCCTCGAGTTGGAGTATCTCAACTCGCTGAGCGATGGCGCACGTACAGCGAATGGCACTTTCGAGGAGTGGGCGGCGAAGGACCGCATTTCGCACAATACTTACTGGCGGCGGCGCTGCATCGAAACACTTTCTTACCTCTCCCGCGATCAGAATCCGCCAGAATATCCAACCTATGAAGAATGCAACCGGCAAAATTTTGACGAAACCCGCGAGCTATCGGTGCAGGCGCTGCTGCGCGAATCAGACCAGGTGATCACGGCTATTCCAATGGCGTTGGAACGCTTCAGCGAGGAAGATTTCCGCAAGCAAGGGTTTCACCCATCTTTAAAGACAAATACTTTGCTTTGGTATACCCTCCACAATTGTTATCAACACCCGCTATATCATATCTCGGAAGCCTACTTACAGCTTGGCAACTTGAAACGAATGAACGAGGTCCAGGACCTGCTCGTAGAGGATGTCGCTGGCATCGACAACTCTCCGTATGTCCTTGGCACAGTCCTTTACGACCGCGCCTGTTTCTATGCGATGGTTGGCGCAGTGGATCAAGCGCTGGAATTCCTGCAGAAAAGCATAAATTATCGCCCTGACGTCGCAGCCTGGGCGAGTGAGGATCCTGACCTGGTCAGCCTGCATGAGGACACCCGGTTCCAGCAAATGATCGTCAACGGGGAGTCCCCCGCAGCCAGCTAAGGATCTAAAAACAAAATCGACGAGGACATCCAGACCGTCCCGGGGATGCGGGTGGCGCTTTCCTGCCGGACCGACAGGCGGACGCGGGTGCGGTGCGTAACGGTATAGGGAACGCTCAACTGAAATGGCACGTGGACCAGCGCAGCCGAAGGCTGGGAAACCAGAACTTCGCCTGAGCCGACGATTGCGCCCTTTTCATCGATCAACTCGACGATCAACGGCTGATCGTTGATGACCCGGGCTGCGCCATCCATCACCACTTCGCCGCCAGTGATCAGCGAACCTTCGCGCGGTGTGGTTACCAGGTAAGGTTCAAATTCGACCAATGGGGCTGCGATGTCGCTGCTGCCCATTTGCAGCAGCAGCACGTCGACCGATACCAGTGAAATCATCTGGCCAAACATGTCTTTGGTATACACAACAATGCGGGCCAGTTCCGCGGCGCTGTTGATGTTGAAGGGAATTTCGGGGGTAATGTAAAAATTCCTGGCGTCGTAATTGCGGAAATCCAGCACTTCGCTGACCATGATCCGCCCGTCTTCACCGATCAAATCAATGTACACCAGGCTATCATCGCCCAGGCTAATTAATGCCTCCAGTTGAATCGGAGACGAGACTATTGAATATGCCCCCGGTTTGGTAATGCGCATTTTGGCGGGCTGGGGCGGCGGTGTAGGGCTTGCCAATCGGAAAGAACGTACGGTCGGCGTGGGGGTTGGCGGGATAATGGTTGCCGGGTTGGCCGTTTGAATCAGGACAGAAAGTGAAGGATCAACCGATTCCGCTATGGCTTCAACTGGAATTTCCGTCTCAGCTGGGAGGATGTCCGGAACTTCGGTAATGAAAGCTGCCTGGTTCGGTAATTCTGTAGGTGTGCTCGCTGCCAATGTTTGCGCACCAAAACCGTCCGGGGACGGCGACGGCGTGGCGGTAGACTTTCCCTGGCAGGCAGAAGTGAATAGCAGAACTGCCAACACCATTGCCACAATCCAGCTTTTTCGCACAGGCTGCGATGAAACCATAGTGCGATTATATACCGGTTACATCTGCGGTTAACACCAGCAGGTTAATCATTACCAGGTTGTAATGTAGCTGTAACGCCGATTAATCCGGCAGTGCTGGCAGGACTTCTTTACGGAAAGTCTCCATAGCACGCTTGCGGGCAGCGTGGCTGGTCGCCGGGAAATGAAGGATGGCCTGGCTGGCGCCGGCGCTTTGAAATCCCCTCAATTTTTCAATCATATCCGCCGGCGTGCCAAAAAGGGTCGTCGCCGGGTCTGGTTGAGTGGAAAACTCAGCCCGCATACGCAGGCAGATGGTAAATGGCCGGGTGCCAATCAGTGCGCGCGCCGGTTTCAGTGCGGTTGATAGGTCTTCGGGTGTATTCATGTGCGGATGCCAGCCGTCGGCATAATAAATGGCGCGTTTGAGGGCTGCCGCTGAATCACCCGCCACCCATAAAGGCGGACCACCACCCTGTATCGGCTGCGGCTCAAAGGCGACTTGATCAAAGTTGTAATATTTGCCATGGTAGGTGGCGGTTTTATTGCCGCGCCACAGCGTCCGCAAGACCTTTAACGCCTCGTCCATGCGTTTACCGCGGTCATGGAAACTTTGCCCAAGGTTTTGATACTCTTCACTAGACCAGCCAATGCCGGCGGCTAAAATTACCCGCCCGCCAGAGAGAACATCCAACGTGGCCAATTCTTTGGCAATTTCGACAGGATTGCGCTGCGGCAGTACCAACGCCGAGATCCCCAGGCGAATGCGTCCGGTGCTGCCCGCCAGGTAGCTGAGGGTTGTGACTGCCTCGAAAATCAAACCATACTGCCTGGCGTTCGATTGCGGCAATGCCAGGTGATCGGTCACCCAAACGGAATCAAAGCCCAGGCTCTCAGCTGCCAGGGTTGTATCCACGATGGAAAGGCGGGTTGCATCCTGGCCGAAATTAGGTAAAACGATGCCGAATTTCATCCATCCCCTCGATTTCAAAAAAGGCACGGGGCTCGCACCCCGTGCCTGAAATTCCCTCTATAAACCGTAAATATCGCTGTATTTCTTCTTTAGATAGCCAACATACGGCTGCGGGTCGATCTTTGAGCCGGTGACGCGCTGAACCAGGTCCTGCGGATCGTACTTGGCGCCGTGGCGGTGCACTTTTTCACGCAGCCATTCCAGCAGCTTGCCAAACTGACCCTGTTCGATTTGGGCTTCCAGGTCTGGGATATCTTTATTAATGACCTCCCATAACTGAACCGAAACCAGGTTGCCAAGCGCGTAGGTCGGGAAATAGCCGATCATACCGCCTGACCAGTGAACGTCTTGCAATACACCTTCGCGGTCATTGCTCGGCGTGACGCCCAGGTATTCCTGCATTCGGGCATTCCAGGCTTGCGGCAGGTCTGCCACTGCCAGTTTGCCTTCCATAAGCGCGATTTCCAATTCCAGGCGGAGCATGACATGCAGGTTGTAGGTGGCTTCATCCGACTCGGTGCGAATGAAGGAAGGCTGCACTTTGTTGATGGCTTTATAGAAACTTTCCATGGACACATTGCCCAGTTGCGTAGGGAAGGTAGCCTGTAGTTTTGGATAGAAGAAGCGCCAGAATGCCCGCGAGCGCCCGACCAGGTTTTCCCACAAGCGCGACTGCGACTCGTGGATAGCCATGGATGCGCCGTTGGCAAGTATGGTGCGTGAATGCTTCTTGTCCAATCCTTGCTGGTACATGCCGTGCCCGGCTTCATGCATGGTACTGAACATTGCTGACGCCATCAGGTTTTCAATGACCCGTGTGGTGATGCGCACGTCGCCAATGCCGAAGCTGGTGGTGAAGGGATGAGGCGAGCGGTCCTGCCGTCCAGCTTCCCAGTCATATCCAAAGCGGGTGATGACATCTACGCCAAAATCCCACTGCTTCTGGTCTTCGTACTTCAAGGTCAGGAAACTGTCATCAACCTGAGGGCGGGAGCCGATGGCGCGAATCAGTTCAACCTGCTGCGGGCGCAGCCGGTTGAAAATATCCTTGACTTCGGCAGTTTTGAGCCCGGGTTCGAAATCATCCAATAACGGGTCGTAAACATGGTCATAGGGTTTGAAGAATTCGGCATATTGGCGGCGCAGTTCAACAATGCGCTCCAGCATCGGCTGGAAGATCGAAAAATCCGCCTGGGTCTTGGCCTGCACCCATTTTTCCTGCGCCAGAGCGGTCACGCGGGCGTAATCTGCCACCCATTCAGTGGTGACCCGGGTGGCCTTGTCGTATTCAATTTTTGACCGCCGGATTAGCCGTGCATCGTCCGAATCGGCGTCCAGGGTACCGGCGTAGACCAGCAGCTCATCCAGTGCTTTACCAACTTCATCCGAGGTTGATTTGATATGCACGATTTTCGAAAGGGTAGCCAATTGCTCGCTGCGCTCTTCGGCGCCCTTGGCGGGCATATAGGTCTGCTGATCCCAACCCAAAAGCGCGCCTGCCATGTTGAGGTCCCATACTTCCCCCATTTCTGCCTTAAAAGCAGCCAACTTTTCCTTCATCCGGTTCCTCCTAAAATGATGTTTAAGTGCTGATCGATTGAAAAAAGGGCGGGCAGGAAACCCGCCCTTCATCCCGCAGAAGAGCAAAAGGACAGGGAATGCCGTTTCGACATTCCGCTAATTTTACTTTAGATTCAGACCACTTTCCAGCGCAGCTGCTTGCCATCCAGGGCTGCCAGGACCTCATTGGCGATGTCATCCGCTGCCCGGATTTGGGCTTCTGCGGTTTGAGCGCCAATGTGGGGCACGCATACCACGTGCGGATGGCTGACCAGGGCTGACTGACCTGGCGGCTCAGCCGCGAAAACGTCCAAGGCGGCTGCTGCAACCTTGCCAGATTCGAGCGCCGCTAATAGAGCTTCCTCGTCGATCACGCCGCCGCGTGCCGCACAAACGATGCGCACGCCGTCTTTCATTTTGGCAAATGCTGCCGCATTGAGCATGCCCTTCGATTCAGGAGTCAACGGCAGGTGCATGGTGATGATGTCAGATTTGGCCAGCAATTCATCAAAGGATACCGGTTTGCCGCCATGTTTGACAATTTCATCCGCCGGAATCAGCGGGTCGTACCCAAGTATTTCCATATCGAAGGAGCGCGCCCGGTTGGCAGTAGCTACACCGATGCGCCCAAAACCGATCACACCCAGGGTTTTACGCCACAGTTCAGTGCCTTCCATTTCTTTCTTGAGCCATTTACCAGCTTTCATCGCGGCATCGCCGCGCGGGATATCGCGAACCATCGACAGCATCAAAGCCATCGTCAGTTCAGCAACCGCCAGGGTGGTAGCCGTCGGCGAATTGACCACTGTCACTCCGTGCGCTTTGGCAGCGTTCAAGTCGATATTGTCCACCCCGACTCCTGCCCGGCCGACCACCTTAAGTTTTTTTCCGGCTTCGAAAACCGCTGGCGTGACTTTGGTGCGTCCGCGCACGATCAGGGCGTCATATTCCCCAACCACCTGCAGCAATTCGTCCGCAGTGATAGCAGGCTGGTTGACCACTTCGGCGCTTTCACGCAGGATTTTTTGGCCATTTTCTTCAAGCCCATCGGTCAGCATGATCTTGTACATGGCTTTTCTTTGATCTCCTTGATCCAGAGTTTAAAATGTAGGGTCGAAAAGAGGGATAGTATAAAATCATTGTACAACATTCACGCATTCGTGGCTGAAAAAATCCATGAAATGAGAGGAAGATCATAGCAACCGTCTGACAAACGACTTGCCTCACAACCGAGAAGCTCATCAGGTTTGGCTCCGTTACGGAAACGGCATTCAATAAGAGCACATCAAGGATCAATCGCTGCCGGTATTTGAAATCGCTCGAAAAGAACGTACAATTAGGAAGATTATAAAGAATTGTGTGCAAGCTAAACAGAAATTATCCATAATGATTATCGGTGCCGAGGTTGATGCGGGTTCGATTTGCCATCCATAACCCATGAAAAATTCAGGCTTACAAAAACAGCTTCTGTTATGGTTGTTAGCCATCGTGCTGGCACCTCTTGCTATGGGTCTAGCCGGTAAATCTGGGACTGTCAGTGCGCAAACAACTTCCCCTATTGATCCGACGCTGACCCCAATTTCCGCGTCAGCCCAAAGGCCGATTGTTCGTGTCGGCGGCAGCGCCACCAACCCTCCTTACGAATATCTAGATAATGGTCAGCCGGCCGGTTTTTCGATCGACCTGCTCAAAGCTGTTGGGCGCGAAATGGGTTTCGATGTGCAATTCGTATTGACCGATACGGAGCAGGCCCGGCAGGATCTACTGGATGGCAAGCTGGATATGCTGGCGGGATTGGCTTATTCGACCAATCGCG
>DATBWK010000230.1:0-8186 GCA_036514835.1 Bellilinea sp. | reverse complement strand
GGTATGGCAGCAGCCGGCGGGCTGCTTCTACAATCCGCTGCGGATCGTCGTCGAAGATTTGGAAGACCACCGGGCGTTCAAATTCGGAGTATTGCAGCCGGCGTTCTAAATGGGGATGCCCATTGATGATGTCGATGGCGTTAATAAACTCTGTGTAGCTGGCAGCCGAGCCCAGTTGGCGTGCCAGGCTGCGAAACGGCAGGTCAGATACGCCGTCCATGGGAGCCAAGATGCTGCGCCCATAGATGGGAATTTCACGAATAGTGAAGTCAGGTTTTACCGTTATTGGTTGAGACATTGGTCAAAATCCTACCACAAAACCCGCGTGGATCAAAATCGGCGGAACACAGCTTTCGACCGATATGGGTATATAGTAATATTAAAAGGGGTTGGTTTGTTGGGAGGGAAAATGGCTTATCAGATTACATCAGACTGCACTGGTTGCTCGTATTGCGCTCAGTGGTGCCCAAGCGGGGCTATTACTGGTCGGCGCAAGGTGCGCTATACGATCGAGTCCAGTTAATGTCTCGAGTGCGGCGCCTGCGGGAGAATTTGTACATTCAAGGCGGTGCTCGAACCCTCGGGCAGGCTGGCAACCCGTACGCGCCTGTCTGAATGGCAAAAGCCCTGCTGGAATTATGCCCTGTGCGACCGCTGTGGTGAATGCGTTACAGCCTGCCCGACCAAATGCATTAGATTGGCAGCTCAGGATGCAGTGGATGTAGGGGTTCCGAATGGTTATCCCTTTTTATCCCGCGTGAAAATGTGTATTGGATGCGGCTTTTGCTTACCCCAGTGCGACTATCAGGCGATAACGCTGGCAGCAGCCAGTCAAAGGGTTGCCATGTAGTGGTACAATCGGCCAGCACCAACCCTTATTGAGAGCAGCCAATGGCAGAATCTGAAATCTCCTATTTTGAATTCTTAAAAAACTTTATCGATATCCGGCGCATGGCTTTCAGCACACGCGGCACCCGTTTAGTGTTACTGGAGAATGATGAAGGCGTCTTGATACGCCAGTCTGAACGGCCTGGAAAGGCGATGACCGAGCGTGGCGGCATCCAAATTAAAACGCCGATCCTCGAAGGGCTAACCTTTACAGATGGAAAAGGTAAGCCGCTAAGCATGCAAGTCACCACCTACCCGCACCGCCTGGACTTCGTCACCAAGGCTGGCACTTTTCTGTTAACCTTCGATGACCCCGAAACCATCCTGGTAAAGCTGCCGGATGGAGCTTGCGGGGCACATTTTCGCATAAATATGCGTTCTGGCACCGCGGACCGGCGCGGCGGTACCTTCACGAACACGCCTGACGAACGCTTGCGCATGGCGTATACCACCAACCGGAAAGTCATCCATAACCAGGCTGAGCAACAGTCGGATGGAAGCTGGCAGGTCGAGTTGGTGATGGCAGAGGGAAAAAATGGCGCTTTAATCTTCAACTTTACACCGCGCCTTGGCTTCAACCGGTATATCCCCAATATCAGCAATTCCTTCTATCGCGCCACCCAAAGCTGGATCGACTGGTTCGAACGCCTGCCAAAAGTGCAGGATGAGTACAAGGTGCCCTATTATTACGCCTGGTGGGTGATGCGCTCCGGATTGCTGGGGACTCGTTACTTCCTTTCACGCGAGGCGGAAGCTTCATCGAAAATGCATTCCACCAGCATCTGGCAATGGGATGCCTATTTCCACGCGCTGGCCTTCCGCCACATTGACCGCAAACTGGCACACGATCAGCTGCGTATTCTACTGGATCACCAGCAGCCGAACGGTATGCTGCCGGACGCTGTCCACGACGACGGCATCATCACCACCCGGGATACGGCGGTCGAGATGGATGTCGCCAGGCCGCCGCTGTTGGCCTGGATTGCCTGGAAACTTTACGAGGTTGATTCCGACCTCGAGTTTTTGAGTGAAATTTACGAGCCGCTGGTACGTTGGAACGAGTGGTGGCAAACCTATAATGATTTGGACGGCGATGGGCTGGTCGAAGTATTGTCATCGCCATCAGCTGAAATGGACTCAGACTTCGCGGCCGGCACTACTCACAGCCTGGTATCGCCAGACCTCAATACTTACCTCTACCTGCAAATCGAATCTTTGGGGAATATTGCGGCGGTGCTGGGCGAAAAAGCCGCGGCTGATTTGTGGCAGGCTAAGGCTGACCGCCTGCTGGAGACCATGCAGAAGGCGTTGTGGGACAACCAGGCGGGTTTATTTTGGGCGCACCAGCAAGGACGCCCGATCTGCGTTCCCACCCCGTACAGCCTGTTTCCGCTGCTCACCGGAAAATTGGGACCAGAAGTGACGCAGCAATTGGTGGCACACTTCACCAACCCGGACGGCTTTTGGAACAATTACCCGCTGCCCTCGGTCGCGCTGGATGACCCGGAACTGGAAAATGAAACCTTATGGCGCGGACCCAGCTGGGTCAGCATCAATTACCTGCTGATGGAAGGACTGGACCGCTCCGGTTATCGTCATTTGGCCGACGAATTGTGCTGCCACACCCTGGATCAGCTGTTGCAGAGCATGCCAGGACCGAATGGGAATGACGGTCCGACCCGCAGTGCACCCATTTATGGCTGGTCTGCAGCATTGTTCATTGAACTGGCGGTTCGCGCCTCACGGCGTGAGCTCGCGCCGCTGCCGGAGGATTAATCGTCAACTGGTAAGGCGGTTACGGGGCAGGGGTTAAGCGTAAATCCTGATAGCCGGCGTCCAGCATCCATTGGCACAAAACCGGGCCGCCGTAGCGGTCGATGGTTGGTATACCGTTGACTGGCGGTAGACCGGAAAAGCCGCGGAAGTAACCGGCGTCGCCGGTGAGCTGCTCCTGAGCCGGCCCGGAGAGGTCGCGGTCGCCAATGGCAATGGCGTGAATATGGATGCCGGATCCGGGAAAAACCTCATCCACTTCGCGCAGCCAGGCGGCGAACCCGGCGACCCGCAGTGCCTGCAGCAGAATGGGGATATCATCCCACAGTACAGTCCAGGTGCCGGTCCGCATGACCGAAAGGTCAACTGCGCCGCCGCCTAAATGCGTCCCGAAACTGGCGGCTCCGTTGTCATGGAAGGAGCCCTGAGTGATGGCTGAACCGGTCAAATCGATTTCTCCGCCATAGATAGACTGCGCATAGTCAAGCATATCGATGGTACGCTGGTTGAAGAGGTATCCGTCGATGGTGACCAGTTCATAATCTTCGGGTGGAGTACGGCAGCCCGCGGGTTCAGGCGTTGGTGTGATGGTAGCGGTAGAGGTGGATTCGGGCGGGGTGGGGGTAAGTGTCTGAGTTGGTGTCACCGGTAAGGTGGTAGACGAAGCGGTGACGGTCAGGGTGCTTTTTTCCAGGGTGCGAACCGCGGCAGGCGTCACCGCGGCACAGCCCGCGATGCCGAAAAGAAGCGCCAAAGCTGTGAGAGCAATGGTGCCGATCAAAAGTCGATGGATAGTAGTTTTCCGCATGTATCCTGCCAGCATCCGAGGTTGACCAAATTTCGATTATAATCTGCGTCAATCTGTAAAGTTGTATGGGTATAACTATACAGTTGTGTCCTACTCCTGAGTTTTTAATTTTACCCCGGTGGAGCACCTGGTTGGAAACCATCCTTTCTGGCATTGTTCAAGGATTACGGCTGTTTTTTAGCGGCGATCAGGAACTATGGAAAATTATTGCGGTTTCCACGCAAGTGAGCGGGGCAGCATTGCTCATCAGTGCCGTGCTTGGCATCCCAATAGGAGCCTGGTTAGGCTTAAGCCGTTTTCCCGGGCGGCGTATGATTCAGGCGTTCATTTATACCGGCATGGGTTTGCCGCCGGTTGTGGTAGGTTTGGCAGTGTACCTGCTGCTTTCCAATAACGGCTTGCTCGGTCCGCTCCAGCAAACCTGGATTCCGAAACTGTTTACAGTGGAGGCGATGATCTCCGCACAGGTAATTATTGCCACGCCGTTGGTGGTAGGTTACACCATGTCTGCTGTTGGAGAAGTCAGCCCCAACTTGCGGCTGCAGGTGCGCTCATTGGGGGCAACGCGGCTGCAGGTACTGAGCACAACCCTGCGAGAAGCCCGTCGCGGGGTGCTGATTGCATTAATTGGCGGTCTTGGCAGCATAATTTCCGAAGTTGGCGCAGTCCAAATGGTGGGCGGTAACATCGATGGTTCCACCCGGGTGATGACCACTGCCATTCTTTTGGAAACGCGGCGAGGCAATTTTGAACTGGCAATCGGGCTGGGTATTCTCTTGCTCGGAATAGCATTTCTGATCAACCTTTCAGCAGCACAATTGCAGGGGAAGGGTCATTAATGGCACCGGTTTATGAACTTTCCCGTTTGACCAGGTTGTACGGCAGCCGTCAGGTGGTCAACATTAACGAGTTGGAAATCCTACCCGGTGAGATACTGGCAGTCGTTGGTCCGAGCGGGGCGGGCAAGTCCACCCTGTTACGTCTGCTGAACTTTCTCGAGCCGCCGGATGGCGGTACAGTTCGCTTTCACCAGCAGGCAGTGGATTTCTTCCATGTTCCTCTCCAGGTGCAACGTTCGGTGACCACCGTTTTTCAGAATCCGGCGCTGCTTTCGGGAAGCGTCGCTGCCAATTTGCAGTTTGGTCTACGCCTGCGCGGGTTGAGGGATGGGCATAAAGCTGTCGCGGAGATTCTCGAACGGCTGGGTTTGACCCAACTCCGGGGCGCTTCAGCCCATACGCTTTCTGGGGGAGAAGCACAACGGGTGGCACTGGCACGCGCTTTGATTCTCAACCCGGAGGTCTTGCTGCTGGATGAACCCACGGCCAACCTGGATCCCTATAATGTCGAATTGATCGAATCAGTGATCCGCGACCTCAACCAGGCGCACAAGGCGACCATGGTGCTGGTCACCCATAACGTTTTTCAAGCCCGCCGCCTGGCAGACCGGGTGGCGTTGATGTTGAATGGCGAAATTGTCGAAGTCGCTGCCACCCAAACCTTCTTCAATAAGCCGCGTGATGCACGTACGCGTGCTTTTGTTCGCGGCGAAATGGTCTGGTAAGACAACTTTAACCTACTTTAACAGGAGCAATCATGCGTCAGAATTTTAGCAAAACTTTCATCGGTGTCATACTTTTTACAATGCTGTTACTGTCAGCGTGCTCGCCAGCCGCGGTCACCCCGGAGAATCTCGGAACCCCTGAGGTACTGGCAGCGACCGTTCCAGCCCTACCCACAGCCGCTGTTCCGGCAGCGACCGCAGTCCTTGACACACCGGCGGCAGGCGTGCCGCAATTAATATTAGCCACAACCACCAGTACTGACGATTCAGGCCTTTTGGATACCATCCTGCCGGATTTCGAAGCCTTATGCGGCTGCCAGATCAGCGTGGTCGCGGTTGGCAGCGGACAGGCTTTGCAATTGGGCGTCGACGGCAATGCGGATGTTTTGCTGGTTCATTCTCCGGCCAAAGAACAGGAATTTATGGCCAACGGCGACGGTGTCCGGCGCGAAGACGTGATGTATAACGATTTTGTCATCCTTGGCCCGGCGGACGACCCGGCTGGAATTACCGAAGCTGAAAATGCCGCTGAGGCATTTCAGATGATCGCGGCATCTGAAGAAACGTTTATCTCGCGCGGCGATGATTCGGGTACGCACGTCAAGGAAAAAACGATCTGGCAGGCAGCAGAAATTGATCCAGTCGCTGATTGGTACATTTCTGCCGGTCAGGGGATGGGTTCAGTCCTGACCATGGCGGATGAACTGCAGGCGTACACCTTGAGCGACCGGGCGACGTATCTGGCGCGCACTCTGGAAGGGATCTACCTGAACATTCTGGTGCAAGGCGATCCGATATTGTTCAACCCGTATGGTGTTATCGCCGTCAACCCGGCCAAGAATCCCAACATCAAGGCTGACCTGGCCAACCAGTTTATCGACTGGTTGATTTCCGTGCCCGTGCAGGAGAAAATCGGCCAGTTTGGCATGGCTGAATTTGGCCAGGCGTTGTTCACGCCCGACTCAGCGCCCTGGAAATCCCGCTAGGTTTTTGTAAGTGAGACAGGCGGCTGATCGACCTAAGCCGCCTGTATTTTTTTAACCAACGTCGTCATAATGCCGCCATTGCGGTAGTAGGTGACGTCGAGGGCAGTATCGAGGCGTAAATCGGTATCAAAATGGATGACTGTCCCGTCCGCTCTAATGGCATGTACGTGGATCTTGGCGCCCGGCGATAGATTTTCTTCTATGCCATGAAAATCGAATACTTCTTCGCCGGAAATTCCCAGCGAGGCTGCGCTTTGCCCCGGCAAGAATTGCAGCGGCAGCACTCCCATGCCCGCCAGGTTGGAACGGTGGATGCGTTCGAATGATTCAGCGATTACAGCTTTAACGCCGAGCAGTAAAACGCCTTTGGCAGCCCAGTCGCGGCTGGAACCGGTGCCGTATTCTTTGCCAGCCACCACGATCAGGGGTGTATTTGTGGTCTGGTAGCGCTGGGAAGCCTCGAATATGGTGGTAATCTCATCGTTTGGCAGATAACGAGTGAATCCGCCGTCAACTCCGGGGATCAGCAGGTTTTTCAGCCGGATATTGCCGAATGTGCCGCGCGTCATCACCCGGTCATTGCCGCGGCGGGAGCCGTAGGAGTTGAAATCGCTGGGTTTGACATCATGCGCCATCAGATACTCACCGGCTGGACTGTTGACCGCGATCGAACCGGCTGGCGAAATATGATCGGTGGTGATGGAATCGCCGAGCAGCGCCAGAACGCGGGCGCCGTGGATATCCGGAATTTTCTCAAGCGGATGAGCCAGACTGCCAAAAAATGGCGGTGCCTGTATGTAGGTCGAAGATTCATCCCAGGTGTATAGTTTGCCCCCGCCGCTGTGGATGGAATCCCATTCTTTGCTCATCGAGAACAATGCAGCATACCCCTCGGTAAACATTTCAGGATCGATATTTTCGCGGACGGCTTGCTGGACATCAGCCGAACTTGGCCAAATATCCTTTAGATATACCGGATGGCCATTTTTATCCTGGCCGATGGCGTCCGTGGCAAAGTTGATGTTGAGGGTGCCAGCAAGGGCGTAGGCTACAACCAACGGCGGCGATGCCAGGTAATTCGCGCGGGTATGCGGGCTGATACGGCCTTCGAAGTTGCGGTTGCCGGAGAGTACTGCCCCGACAACCAGGTTGCCAGACTTGATGGCAGCCACCACCGACTCGGAAAGAGGCCCCGAGTTGCCAATGCAGGTTGTGCAGCCGTAACCCACCAGATCGAACCCCAGGGCTTCCAACGGCTGCATCAGACCGGCTTTGTTCAGGTAATCAGTCACCACGCGCGAGCCGGGCGCCAGGCTGGTTTTAACATAGGGCTTGGTCATCAAGCCTTTTTCAACCGCTTTTTGCGCCAGCAACCCGGCTGCCAGCATGACGAAGGGGTTTGAGGTGTTGGTACAGGATGTGATGGCGGCGATCACGACAGATCCATGACCGATGTGGGTTGATTGACCGTTCATTTTAACCAACTCGATGCGGCTGGACTCTTCTCGGCTGATGCCAAATCCATTCTCACTGTGGGGCGCCACCAATGCTAGTTTGAAGTTTTCCTCGACCTTGTTCAAAGCTACTCGATCCTGCGGACGTTTTGGTCCAGCCAGGCTGGGCTCGATGCTGCTAAGATCGACCTCGAGCACCTGTGTAAACTGGGGATCGGCCTGTCCTGCTGAGCGCCACAAACCTTGCACCTGATAGTAAGCCTTCACCAATTCCACCAAATACGCCGGGCGGCCTGTGAGCTGCAGGTAAGCTATCGTTTGTTCGTCAACCGGGAAGTACAGCATGGTCGCGCCGCACTCGGGAGTCATATTGGCAATCATGGCGCGGTCTGCCAGGGTGAGATTGTCCAATCCCGGCCCAAAAAACTCGACAAATTTGTCCACCACGCCAAGTTTTCGCAGCTGCTGGATGACAGTGAGCGTCAAATCGGTGGGCGTCACGCCTTCGGGTAATTTGCCGGTGAAGCGCACCCCAATGACTTCCGGCGACACAATTTCGATAGGCTCGCCCAGCATGGCGGCGATGGCTTCGATGCCGCCCACACCCCAACCGACCACGCCCAATCCGTTGATCATGGTAGTATGCGAATCAGTGCCGACCAGAGTGTCTGGGAAGGCGATCGTGGCACCGCCGCGCGTTTCCGTCAGAACCA
>DATBWK010000229.1:0-9298 GCA_036514835.1 Bellilinea sp. | reverse complement strand
GTATGTTCACTCCAGCTCCTTATGGTGGATGACCGCCAAAATCTGGTTGCCGTAATGTTCAAAGCGCCAGGGGATGTATTGCATGAGTACGCGCAAATCATTTCGTGTAGCCGGGTTCTTATTGGCGATTTCCTCCAACACATCGCGCGGTAACACCACATCCGATTCGACTTCCAGTTTGCGCGCAGTCTCTTTGCGCCAGTCGCGCAGGAGCTCCAACCGCTCCATAATAGCATCGGCGCGCCGGTGATTGGTGGGGCGGGGCATTGGAGGCGTGAGCAGCCCGTGTTTGACCGCTGCCAGTAGGCCGTTGGCATGCCGGTCTCGCTGCCGCGCGGACAGGCTGGGGATATCCGCCAGAGCGTCCCAGGTGAGCGGCAACTCCTCGGCAATTTGTATCAGTGTTTGGTTGGACAGGACTTTGAATGGCGGTAAATCGGTCCGGCGTGCCTGATGGTCGCGGTACTCAAGCAATGCTTGTAAAACCCCAATCTGCTCCGGGGTCAAGGCCTGGTTACCTGTAATGCGCCAGTAAACTGGCGGCTCCAGTTCGGTTACGCCAGGGTCAACCTGTGTAACCCGCCGGAAATCCTCCTGGGCTAATTCCAACAATCCTTTTTCGACCAGTTCGGCGTGCAACCGGTCGCGCAGATCGATCAGGTAGCGAGAATCCAGGCGGGCATAGGCTAACATGGCAGGGGAGAGCGGTCGCTCACCCCAGTTGGCGCGTTGGTATTTCTTCTCGATTAGAATGCCAAATTCCGACTCGAGCATGCCAGCCAACCCCACGTTGGTCCGGCCAAGTATGCGGGCAGCCTGCATGGTGTCGAAAATGTTATTAAATTGAAAATCGAAATCGCGCTTTAAGCAAATCAAGTCGTATTCGGCGGCATGAAATATTTTTTCAATTTTTGGGTCGGAGAAGACTTTTCCTAATACGGAAAGATCTGGCAGCGCGATAGGGTCCACCATGTAGTCATCGGCAGGAATGGAAAACTGAATCAAACAAACCTGTTCCTGGTAGGCGAAAAGGCTGTTGGATTCGGTATCTACGGCAACTTGAGGCTGGGCTGCCAGAGTGTCTGCCAGGAGGATTAAGGATTTCACTTGATCCACCATCACTGGCGGCTGGTCGGGGGGTTCCATCATGGGCTGGATTATAGCCTATTCCGCGGCTAATATTCTTTTTCGCTAAATTGGCGGTAACTTTATTACGCTATTTTTTCGCGAATTCGGTACAATTTAGTCATCAAGAAATTCGACGTCCGTGCCGATCATAGGTCCTACGGCGCATAGCAATCCAAAATTCAATATGATATAGTTTCCGCAGGAGGGGCCATGAAAGAACGAATATTGATCATCGAAGATGATGAGGCCATCGTACGGGTCTTGCGCCGCAGTCTGGCTTATGAAGGCTACACCGTCGACGCCGCCAATGACGGAGAAACGGGTTTAGCACTGGCACGGGATGCGCACCCGGATCTGGTTGTTTTGGATTGGATGCTGCCTGGTATGGACGGTTTGGAAGTCTGCCAGCGGCTGCGCGGCGGGGGAAACATTCCTATTCTCATGTTGACTGCCAAAGATACCGTGCAGGACCGCGTTCAGGGTCTGGATGCTGGCGCCGATGATTACATGGTCAAGCCCTTCCAATTGGATGAACTTTTGGCGCGGGTACGGGCTTTATTGCGCCGCACGCAGCCGGAACGCATCCCGGTATTATCCTTTAGCGATATGAATCTGGATACGTCGACGCGCCTGGCGATGCGTAAAGGGCGGGCGATTTCACTCACAGCCAAAGAATACGATTTATTGGAGCTCTTCCTGCGCCATCCGCGCCAGGTTTTAACCCGCGAAATGATCTTCGACAGGGTCTGGGGGTATGATTTTGGCGGCGAAAGCAATGTTTTGGATGTTTATATCCGTTATTTACGCCAAAAATTGGAGCTGGAAGGTGAAACGCGCTTGATTCATACCGTTCGCGGGGTGGGTTACGTCTTGCGCGAAACCGAATAATCTATGTCACTGCGTTTACGTTTGACACTGCTGTACACCTCGATTCTGGGCGGTGTCCTGCTGGTATTTGGCGTTCTGGTCTATACCCTTATCACCGTGACGCTGCTCGATTCGATTGACAGCCGGCTGGAAACGGCGTCGCAGCAGATCGTCGACCGCCTGCGCATCAACTCCACCGACCAATTCGATCCGCGCTCGGTGGCCGGTTATCAACCGACTGAAAATTTACTGTTTCAGGTGTGGGACATGGACGGCAATCTCCAACTGACCCGGCCGGTAGGCTTGCTGGATGCACTCGATGAGAATGGCCTGGGAGTTGGTCAGTCTTTTTACGCTTCGAAGCCGATGAGCGACGATCGAATTCGAGTGTTGTCGGTGCCATTAAAAACGCCGCGCGGTCCGGTTGGTATTTTGCAGGTTGGGTTAAGCCTGGCACTGGTGGACGTGGTTCAGCGTACATTGATTGGCATCCTGGCGCTGCTGACCACCATATTAATGGCGTTGGTAGGCCTGGGCACCTGGTTCCTGACCGGTCAGGCGTTGGCACCGCTGGCAACCGTCACCGCCACTGCCACACGCATCACGCAGGCAGACGACCTTTCCCGGCGTATTCCGCCGTCGCCTAATTCCGGTGATGAGGTCGGAAAATTGATCCGGGCCTTCAACGAAACCCTGGAACGCCTGGAAAACCTCTTCAACACCCAGCGCCGCTTTACGGCGGATGTCAGTCATGAACTGCGCACACCGCTGACGGTTATCAAAGGCGAGGTCGGATTGATGCGCCTGACCGGCAGCGTCGACGAGGAGTCGATTGGCAACATCGAGCGCGAGGTAGACCGCTTGACCCGTCTGGTGGGTGACCTTTTGCTGCTGTCGCAGGCAGAATCGGGACGCCTGATGTTGGAAATGGCAGAGGTGGACCTGGATACCGTCTTGCTGGAGGTTTACCAGCAAGCCCGCACCCTGGCAGGCGAGAAATTGGTTGTGTCACTGGCGGAGATTGACCAGGTGCAAATCACCGGCGACCGGGACCGCTTGAAACAGGTTCTGCTCAATCTGGCTGCCAACGCCATTCAATATTCACCAGCAGGGACAACCGTGACGCTTGGATTGCAGCGGATTGACGAACAGGTCAAGTTGTTCGTGCAGGATACCGGCCCGGGCATATCGAAGAAGGATCTGCCGCACATTTTTGACCGTTTCTACCGGGCGGAACGCTCGCGCAAACGGAGCTCCACCAGCGGTTTTGGCCTGGGGCTCTCCATAGCGGATTGGATCGTCAAGAAGCATAACGGGCACATTGAGGTCAAATCTGAAGAGGGCCAGGGCACGCTTTTCAACGTCTGGCTGCCATTGACTCAGCCAGCTGTTAAAAAATAAAGTCCGAGCAGGTTGGCGCGGAGGTGCCAAACCTGCCCGGAGTCTTACCCCGACCTGTCAGACCTTACAGGTGATAGGAGGAGTTGTCGTTATTACCGCCTGGGTTTTGCCGCCCTGCCGGACGAGCATTAACGCTGTGGTATGTGGGTTCAGGTCGCGGGGCGCTGCGGTCAGTGGAAAAACCGGGGCGCGGAACGCTGCGGGTTGCCATGGCGGCGCTGCTCAAATTGGCGGGTGCCGGAACGCTGTTGCGAATGCTGCGGGAAGGCTGCTGCGTGTAAACCGTCCGACGCTGCCCGTCCGAGAAGATGCGTTCTCCCGCGACTGAAAGTGAACCGATCAACAGGATGCGGATGATCCAGACCATCAACGAGACGAACAGGGGGACCACAATGCTGATTGTCTTTGGATCGATCATGGTGCTGGATGCAATGGAATGGTTGCTGATTGCCATCGACACGCCCCACCAGGTGAGGACTGCGTTCATCGTCGCTGCCAACAGCCAGGCGCCGAATAAATACCATACCTCTTTGGGTTCCTGCTCGCCTCTTTCCGGAGTAAACAAGCGGGCGATGCCGGCGAAGTCAATACCACAGAAAGCCAGTGCCAGGATGGTCGCCCAATGGACGCCGGCAAAACGCAGATCGCCGAGAAGGTCGCGCAGGGCATAGTCGGTGGTGGAATAGTTAAAAATTTCGAATGCAACCAGCGCCGTCAGGATGATGGCCCCAAAAGCCATTCCGGGACGCGGTTTAAATTTTCCCAAAACCTGGCTGAAGGATTTGGATGATGCACGGGTGGTTGAGACGTTCATGATCGACTCCTTGACGGTTCATTAAGCGAATTAGAACATATTTTCACCAGTATAGAACTAATGTGCTAATTTGTCAATAGGCAATTTCTTGCCGTTGTTTGTAAAATCAAGGCAATTACATACTTGGAAGCAAGGCAAATTGCTTTCGCCTTGTCCTTGTCTGTTTGCTCAGGCTAGACCCCTAAGTTGGCTGATTACGGACAGTTTTTCGGATCGCTGAATGGTGTGTCGCTGACCAGTGGGTGCGGCCAGAAAATCCGCACGATCGAGCAATTATCCGGCACCAGGTCTATCGCCTCTGCCAGCGGTAGGCCGACCGCCAGGCAGCGCAGCGCCGCCAGCGACAGTCCGTGCGTGACCACCAGGACAATCTGCCCGGCGTGCCGTTCCGCGATCTCATCAGCAAAAGAACGCACCCGCTCTGCCACCTCAGTCAACGACTCGCCGCCGGGAGCACGGGTGTGGGCTTCGGTGTAGGCCAGTCCCGTGCTGCCTTCCGGTAAGCCCTGGCTGACCTCTGTCAGGGTGCGGCCTTCCCAATGCCCCATGGCAATTTCGCGCAGTCGGCGGTCCGGGGTAACCGGAGACTGCGTGTGCTGCGCCAAAATGCCTGCGGTCTCCAGTGCACGGCTGAGGTCGCTGGAGTAAATGGCGGCGATCTGGCTTCCATTGATCCCCTCAGCCAGTTCCAGCGCTTGAGCGCGTCCGAGCGCATTTAACGGGATGTCAGTATGGCCCTGATAGCGGCGTTGCACATTCCAATCGGTCTGGCCGTGCCGCACCAGCCAGAATTCAGCCGGTGGATGGGGTTCAGCCGCTGTCATGAGGGGAATAACTCGTTAAAAATGGTTGGGGCGTATTTCCACACCATGTCGCTCTCAATGCCATTCTCGTGGCAGATAGCTTCATACACATCCACGCTGGTGCGGCGCTGGCGCGCCTGCGTCTCCAAATCCAGTCCCCACAGCCCAAAGCGCTGCGTCCAGCCTCGTTCCCATTCAAAATTATCCACTAAAGACCAGTGGAAATATCCTTTGATCGGCCAGTTGAAATTGACGGCCCGCCACATTTGATGTACATGCTGGATTAAATAACGCGGACGCAGATCGTCATCGGCATCCTCGATGCCGTTTTCGGTGATATAGATGGGAATGCCAAAGCCCCGTGAAAATTTCATAGCTTCGTAAAACCCTTCTGGAACGTTGGCGATGTGTCCGGTGTCAGATAATTCAGTATTTTTAGGGTGGCTGAGGTGGATAAACAGGTCTTTTTTCCGGAGCAGGTTGACCGCCGCCATTTGACGGGTGTAGTAGTTCAGGCCAAAGAAATCCTGAGTCTGGCGGGCTTCCGGCAGATTGATAGTCTGAAAAGCAAACCTGAATTTTCCGGTCGCCAGAGCATTCGGAAAGGAGGCATTGAAATTGTTATGTGCAAAGCGGGCCAGCCAATGATCCCATGGCAGCCAGCTGTGGGACGGTTTAAAACTCTGGTAATTGAGCGCTATACCGACATTGGCATCTGATTGCAAAGCATGAATGGTTCGGTAAGCTGCCGCATGACCGCGAATCATATTCTTCAGGACGGGAATGCAGGATTTGAGGTCGTTTTTCCCGGGCGGGAAGGCGCCAAATAGATAGCCCATCACCGTATACACATTGGGTTCATTGATGGTCACCCAGGTGCGGCAGAATTCTTTGAGTGCATCCACGATCTTCGCGACGTATTTCTCGAACAACGCCGGTGTCGCGTCATTTTCCCAGGCACCCATCTCTGTCAGCCACAACGGATCGGTGAAATGGTGCAGCGTTACCATGGGTGTCAGTCCGCGCTGGTGCAGTCCGCGCAGCATTTGACGATAATAATCTATGGCGGATTCATCCCACATATCCTGACGGGGTTGAATTCGGCTCCATTCGATCGACAAGCGATGGGCATTCTGACCGGTTTCCGCGGCTCGATCGAAATCTTCCTTCCAGCGTCCGCCCCACCAATCACTCGCCAGACCAGCCATATGTCCCAGCCGGATTCGCCCCGCCTCGGCTTCCCAGGCAGACCAGTTGTTGTTGGCATTGCTGCCTTCCACCTGGTGTGATGAAGTAGCTGACCCCCACAAAAAACCTTTAGGAAAATGGTAGGTTGCTTGCAGCATTGTTTCCTCTTCCGTTAACTGGCGGTCAAGATGGGTTGATTATACTCAAGAAAATAAGCCTGAATTTGGTAGGAAGAGCCCCGTATGCGCCATAGCTCGCCCGGCATTCGGCGGGCATGGATTATAATGAATCGTCCCGAAGTTTAGTCATCCACAACCCTCTGGTTAGAATTCATGGAAACCTCATCGCTTGAAGTTCAAATTGGACCGCTGCTGCGGCTGCGCGGATTAAAACTCGCCGTTGCTGAATCCTGCACCGGTGGACTGGTCGGTAACCGGATCACTGACGTGGCGGGATCGTCCGACTATTATCTTGGCAGCGTCACCGCCTACGCTTACGAAGCCAAACGCTTCCTTTTGAAGGTAAACCCGGATTCGCTGCTTAAGTATGGGGCGGTGTCGCGTGAAATTGCGATAGAAATGGCTCAGGGTGTACGGCGTGCTTTTGCCGGTGCGGAAATCCCGCTCGAGCAAGTGATCGGCATCTCGGTCACCGGGATTGCTGGACCGGGAGGCGGGCTGCCGGGAAAGCCCGTCGGGTTGGTTTGGATTGGCTTAAGTGCACCGGATGGTGACTGGGCCTGGAAGTTCCTGTGGGAAAGCGACCGGGTGGGAAACAAGCAGTTATCTGCCGGGCGGGCGCTGCGTCTGCTGCATGATTATTTAACGGCAAACTTGCCGCCTGAAGACTAAGTCACAACAGAAAATCGGCCCCGAAGGCGTTTGAAGAGGAATGAGCGAAATGGCTAATCGAAAAAAACGCATCCTCATCTTAACCGCTGATGCTGGTTATGGTCACCGCAGCGCTGCCAATGCCCTCCAGGAGGCGCTGCTTCTGCGCTACCGCACGTCCGTCAAGGTTGAGATTATCAACCCGTTGGACGATAAACGCGCCCCTATGGTGCTGCGGGATGCCCAGACGGATTATGACAAGTGGGTGCGTAAAGCGCCGGAATTGTATAAATTTGGCTATGAAGCTTCGGATAATCCCCTGCCGACCGCAATTGCCGAAAGCGCGTTGACCATTGGCATGTTCGAACTAATGCGCGACCTGTTGCGCACCCACCACCCGGATGTGGTGGTGAGCACCTATCCGCTGTATCAACCGGCGCTGACCGGTGTGCTGGCAGCTTTTAAAGCCGCGATCCCATTGATTACGGTGGTCACAGACCTGGCAACCGTTCACCGGTTATGGTTTAACAGCCGGACGGACATTCTTCTGGTTCCAACCGAGCTGGTGCGTGATCTGGCGATAGAAGCCGGGGTCGACCCGGCGCACATCCAGATCACCGGCATTCCGGTACACCCGGAAATTGTCGGTGACGTTCGTTCGCGAAAAAAGATCAGGGCTGAACTGGGTTGGCGCCAGGATTTGTTCACCGTTCTGGCGGTCGGCAGCAAGCGGGTGGAAGGTCTGGTCGAAGCTTTGAATGTGGCCAATCATTTTGGCCAGCCATTGCAGTTGGCGGTAGTCACTGGCAATGACGACGAGTTGTACGCAGAGTTGAAGCAGGCGGAATGGCATAATCCTGTGCACCTGTATAAATTCGTTAAAAATATGCCTCAATTGATGCACGCCGCTGACATGATCATTTGCAAAGCCGGCGGATTGATTGTGACTGAGTCGCTGGCATGCGGGCTGCCGATGATGCTGGTAAATGTCATCCCCGGTCAGGAGACGGGCAACGCCGAGTATGTGGTCAATAATGGCGCCGGCGTTTTAACCGAAACGCCTGTGGCAGTGCTGGAAGCCCTGGCGCATTTTACCGCCAATAAACAGGCTGAACTCAAAAGGACTTCCGCGGCTGCCACCGCTATTGGCCGTCCGCAGGCAGCGTTCGATGCGGCTGCTATCATCTGGGAAACGGCGCAAGTAACCCGCGCTGAGCCTGACCTGTCCTACCGCTCCAACTTGATCAATTTGCTGACCCTCAACCAAATCCCGTGGATTGAAGGTGAGGTGCTTACTTCCGGAGAAGCGGAAGAGTAATGCCTGACTTGCCCGTAATAATTTTGATTTCAGCCAATGCCGAGTGGCGGGTGGTGTTGGAAGAGAGAAGACCAGAGAAAGTCGAACAAACCCCATTTGGCGAGGTGTTTCAGCAGTTCATTGCCGGTTTTTCGTGCATTTTTGTTCATAGCGGCTGGGGGAAAATTGCCACCGCAGGTAGCACTCAGTACGCAATTGACCGCTGGCAGCCGAAATTGCTGATCAACCTGGGGACTTGCGGTGGTTTCGCGGGGCAGGTGGACAATGGCGATATCATCCTGGCTGAATCGACTCTGGTATATGATATTGTCGAGCAGATGAATAATCCACAGGAAGCCATCGATCATTATGCGACTACACTGGACTTGAGTTGGCTGGGCAGCCCACTTCCGCTGCCGGTTCGCCGTGATCGGTTAATTTCCGCGGACCGAGACATCATCGCCGCCGAAGTGCCTGAGCTGATCAAAACGTATCAGGCCATAGCCGCGGATTGGGAAAGCGGCGCAATCGCCTGGGTGGCTGCTCGAAATCAAATCCGCTGTCTGATATTGCGCGGAGTCAGCGACCAGGTGGGCGTGGATGGCGGCGAGGCATACAACCAGCCCGCGGTTTTCATTTCTGGCACACAGATGGTCATGCGGCAGTTATTAGATAGTCTGCCAGGCTGGCTGCGGATCTGCGGCCTGTGAATCCTGTCCAATTCGGTAAGATAAATCTGGTTCGTAGAGAAGTATTCTGTTATAATTTGGCCTGTTAATTACAGCCTTCACAAAGTCAATCCCTTTTCTTAGCCTTAATTGCCCACTAATTAACCTTGTATTAATCCAAATGTGGAAAATTAAGGTAGTTTCCAAGCGATCATTTTTATACCTCACCTGTAATTTCACCACCATGGAGGAAACATGGCGTTAAATCAAACTGCAGCCAAAACATCACCCCGCAGCCGGGT
>DATBWK010000228.1:0-5805 GCA_036514835.1 Bellilinea sp. | reverse complement strand
GTTTGGCGGCGACAGTGACGCCCTCAATGGTATTGCCTTTGTTCCCAACATACCGACCGAAGAGGTCTTCACCCTGCCGCATAAAGACCGCGTGGACGGCGTGATTCACTCCAGTTTGCCGCTCAGCTACTCCGGCACGTTGATCGAAAACTTCAGCCTGACCTTCAAGGATGGCAAGGTGGTGGGTTACACGGCTGAAAAAGGCGGAGATGCCCTGAAGAACCTGCTGGATATGGACGAGGGTTCAAGCCGGCTGGGCGAAGTGGCGCTGGTGCCGGAGAATTCACCCATTGCACGGGCCAAAATCATGTTCTTCAACACCCTGTTCGATGAAAATGCGGCCTCTCACCTGGCTCTGGGACGCGCTTATAACTTCACCATGCGCGGCGGAGATCGCATGAGCCCGGAACAGTTTGCCGAGGTTGGCGGCAACAGCAGCCTGGCGCATGTCGACTTCATGGTCGGCAACGACAAAATGGATATCGACGGTGTGCTGGCAGACGGCACAGTCGAGCCGTTGATGCGCGCCGGCAACTGGGTCTCGCCGGTGTAAGAAAATTTCTTGACCCTGGATATTGCACCCTGCCGCCCAGCCCTTGGTTGGGCGGCTTCGATTAAAATGGAGGCATGCTTCCCAACCGCATCCTCTTCGGTGACAATTTATCCATCCTGCGATCCCTACCATCTGAATCGGTCGAGCTGATCTACATCGATCCGCCTTTCAACACCGGCAAGACGCAGGCGCGTACTCAGATTAAGACCGAGCGCAATGAAAATGGCAACCGCACCGGTTTTGCCGGACAGCGCTACGAGACGGTCAAGATGGGCACGCATTCCTACAACGACCTGTTCGATGATTACCTGGCATTCCTCGAACCGCGCCTGGTGGAAGCCCGCCGCTTGCTGACACACAACGGCAGCCTGTATTTTCATATCGACTACCGCGAAGTGCATTATTGCAAAATCCTGCTGGATGGTATTTTTGGGCGCGAGTCATTCCTCAATGAGATCATTTGGGCCTATGACTACGGCGCGCGCAACCGCAAAAAATGGCCAGCCAAGCATGACAATATTCTGTGGTATGCCAAAGACCCGCAGAATTATATTTACAACGTGGATGACATCGACCGCATTCCCTATATGGCGCCCGGCCTGGTAGGACCAGAGAAAGCAGCACGCGGCAAACTGCCAACCGACACCTGGTGGCATACCATCGTGCCCACCAACAGCAAAGAAAAAACCGGTTATCCGACCCAGAAGCCGCTGGGCATTTTACGGCGAATCATCCGCGCCTCCTCCACCCCGAGCGGTATGGTGCTGGATTTCTTTGCCGGCAGCGGCACCACCGGCGCAGCCTGTCTGGAAATGGGCCGGCGCTTCATCTTGATTGACAACAATCCGCAGGCGCTGGAAGTCATGCGCAAGCGTTTCGCCGCCGTGACGGATATCGAATGGGCG
This sequence comes from Bellilinea sp., assembly GCA_036514835.1. GTDB lineage: Bacteria > Chloroflexota > Anaerolineae > Anaerolineales > Anaerolineaceae > Bellilinea. The sequence continues at coordinate 4,347 of DATBWK010000228.1, read as the reverse complement.
GGCGGGCCCGCCAGCTAAACGAACTGATCTGAGAGGAAGCATGAAACCAGAACCCCTCACAGCCGCGCAGTTGATTGACAACCTGCATGAGATGGGCAACCCGGTCAACGTCGCCGGCATGGCGCGTTTTGGCATCAACGCCGCCAACACCCTGGGCGTCTCCATGCCGCAATTACGCGAACTAGCCAAAGGCCGCCGCGACCAGCAGCTGTCACTCGAGCTGTGGGCCAGCCGGATTCACGAAGCGCGCATCCTGGCGGCGCTGGTGGGCGATCCAGCCAGGGTCACCCCGCAGCAGATGGATGCCTGGGTGCTGGATTTTGACTCATGGGACGTCTGCGACCAGGTGTGCATGAATTTATTCGACAAGACCCCCTGGGCCTTCGAAAAAGCCGTCGAATATGCTGCCCGCGAAGAGGAATTCGTCAAACGCGCCGGCTTTGCGCTGATGGCCTGCCTGGCCTGGCACGATAAACAGGCGCCCGACCAGAAATTCCTGGAATTGCTGCCGGTCATTCAGCGCGAGGCTGCCGATAAGCGCAACTTTGTCAAAAAAGCGGTCAACTGGGCGCTGCGCCAGATCGGCAAGCGCAACCCGGCGCTGAAACAGGCTGCCATCGAGACTGCCAGATCAATATTATCGATCGATTCCCCGGCAGCACGCTGGGTTGCTAACGACGCGCTGCGCGAACTCGAAAATCTTCCGGAAAACAGGTACAAAAAGTGAATCACGACAGCCCCATCCTTGAGTTTGATCCCGCACCCACCGCTATTCTGGAACCATACATTCCGCCGACCAGCGAACCCGTGCCTGACCACGCGGTACTGTGTTTTTTCCACGAAGTACTTGCCGACCTGGCTGAAAAACAGGTCCTGCGCAGGATTGGTCAGATTAAATCGGAAATTGGACCGAATCCCCTATACCTGCTCGAGCAAAATGGGAAGCGATTTTTGGTGCTGCAGCCTGGCGTAGGTGCGCCGCTGGCAGCCGGATTTTTGGAAGAAATAATTGCCATGGGCATAAAGCGATTCATGGTGTGCGGCGGCTGCGGCGTACTGGATAAAGCCATCGCTGCCGGGCACCCTCTGGTGATCACCAGTGCGGTGCGCGATGAAGGCACCTCTTATCACTACCTGCCGCCTTCGCGCGAGGTGGTCCCCAGTTCGGAGGCGGTGGCGGTGCTGGAGGGGGTGCTGCAGGAGCGCGGGCTGGAATACCGCACCGGCAAAGCCTGGACAACGGATGCGATTTATCGCGAGACAGCCGGGCGGCGCGACCGGCGGATGGCGGAAGGCTGCACGATTGTCGAAATGGAAGCGGCGGCGCTGTTCGCGGTGGCGCAGTTCCGCGGCGTAACGCTGGGTCAGCTGGTGTACGGCGGCGACCTGGTCGTGCCGGAGGGCTGGGATAAACGCGCCTGGTATGACCGCACCTCCGACCGCGAGTTGATGTTCTGGCTGGCGGTGGAAGCGTGTGGGAGATTGGATTGATCCGTAGGGGATGGGTTCCACCCCATCCCGCCACTTGCCCAACACCTGCAACAGGACGGCGTGGAAGCCGTCCCCTACAACCCAATAATTGATCTGTAGGGGCACGGGGATTTAAAAAATTCTGTAAATATACAAAACTCCCCGTGCCCGTTTTCGAATTTTCTCGGGCACGGGGTTAATAATAAAACTCACCATATTGTGTACATCCCCGTGCCCCTACGGGAAACGATCCCAATAAACCAGAGAGCCGCCCTTGAGGGGCGGCTCCTGTGTATTTGGGCTGCGGCAACCTTATCGGATACCGAGGAGGGATGCCGCAGCCAGACGCTTACTACGATCTGTCATTCTGACACCACCTCCTCATCGTTAGGATGGCGGAAAAGGGAACGTCGACCTTGCGATCAACGTACCAAAAGTATTGCATAGTTTATTGGCAATGTCAAGTGACCCAATCTTAAATTCACCACGCTCAAATTGCCCGGGTCAGGGTGGTGCTGCTAATTCCAATCCTTAAACAGGGTGAACTTGAAGGAGTTGCCGTCCTGCTCGAAGGTGGCGTTGGCTGTCAGCACCTCAACCCAGGTACGCCCAGGTTTGAACGGCACCAGGTCGCCATTTTCATCCACCAGGGTGATCACATCGGTCTCAGACAGGCGCTGCCACTTGACGGGCACCACCTTGCCATCCCGCGCCAGGAAGGCGTCTCCGGTACCCTGCATATTGACCTCCAGCAGCTCGACCTCGGGGCGCGGGTCGATGTCGGTATGGCGGGCGAACATCACCAGCACGTTTTCAAAGGCGATCGGCTCGCTAGTGCCAGCGTCGGTCAGCTGCTCGTAGACCGGATTGTTATTGCCAATGTCATTGGCTGCATCCGAAAAGCGCAGGTACTTGCCGCTGGCCGGGTCATAATCCCAGCGGTTGTAAATGGCAGCCGAGAAACGCACATAAACCTGTTCACCCGGCTGGGCAGCGGTTGGAGCTTCCAGTTTGAACAGCATGCCGTCCAGGTTCTGGCGTGAATTATCCACGTTGCGTTTTTCCAACAACGCTGCCAGAGCGGTGGTATTGCTAATCAGGTAGCTGTTGCCGCTGACGTTTTCGCGGCAGATGGCCGGGCAGGTGCCGGCGCCTTCCAGAATCAGCCGGTTGCCAAACTCCTTAATAAGACGGTCATACACCTGGTAACTGGCGCTGCCAAAAATCAGGATGGGTTTATAGGCCCGCATCAAATTGATGTCGATCAGGCGGCCGGAGCGGATGGGACGCACTTTCTCGGCATCTTCACCATAAAAAAGCGCGGCAAAACGGGTGGTGCCCATTTCGCTGTAGTATTCAAAAACCATATCCGCGTGCGACAAACCAAATTGGGGCCGGCCGGAGCGCGGCAGGTTCTGCACTTTGATGAGGATGGGGCGGCGATTGAGGATAGAAACATCGTCGACCTTCAAGCCGGTCAGCGGGTTGACGTCCTCGGGGAAGTTGTCGGGTCCCAGTCCTTCCAACGGGTAGAGCGGCGTCGCGGTTGCGGTCGGCTCGGTGGTTGCTGTCGGTGCCGGCGTGGGGGTGTCCTGCGGCAGGAAGGCGGTGGCGGTCGGCAAGCCGACGGTAGGTGTGGCGGTTGCGGTAGGCGTGGGGGTCACGCCGCAGGCGGTTAGTAGAATGCTGAAAAGGACAAGCAAGATGACCAGACGAGATTGTTTCATATCCACTCCCTGAGAGTAATGCGCGGTATCCCCTGGATGATACTGCCAAGTCGACCATTTGGCAACCACCCGGTTGAATCACCGTATATAGTTGAAGGTAGGACGTTTTGACCGAAGCAGGAGTTCCATAGGTTATTGTTAGCGCCAGCACGAGTGTATAATTTAGCCCACCATGATCAATAAGGCAAAAATTTTATTCATCGCCAGGGGGGTATTGATTCTGGCAGCAATTGCATTGCTTGGCGCCTGGTTGATTTTGACCCCGGAGGGGGTGCTTGGAAAAGCCGATGCGATTGGCTACTCGGTCTGCCACCGCATTGCCGAGCGCTCGTTCACCATTGCCGGGCGGCAAATGCCGTTGTGCGCCCGCTGTACCGGCATGTACCTGGGAATGCTGACCGGGCTATTGTTCCAACTGCCCTACGGACGCCGCACTGAATTCCCGCCGTTGAAAATCGCGCTGCCCCTCGGAATTCTGGCGCTGACATTCGCGCTGGACGGGATCAACTCGACGCTAGGGATGTTCCCCGGCGTCAATGAACTTTACCCGCCCACTAATTTTCTACGCCTGATGACCGGCGCTGGCCTGGGGATGCTGGTACCGCTGTATCTGCTGCCTGTATTTCACCAGACGCTGTGGACGGTCAGCGATGACCGGTCCGCCATTGACCGCTGGTCAAAAGCCCTGGCGGTGCTGGGTATTGCAGCTCTCACCGCGCTGTTAATCTATACCGATATTCCGGCGCTGTTGTTCCTTCTGGCCATTTTAAGCGCGCTGACCGTACCGGTCATTCTGGGGATGTGTTATTCCCTGTTATGGGTTATTATTTTCCGTAGGGAGAATAGTTTTTCCCGTCTTAAGCAAGCCTGGCTTCCGCTGCTGGCTGGTTTCACCACCGCCATGCTGCAGATCGGGCTGATCGACCTGCTGCGTTACCGCTTCACCGGCACCTGGGCGGGGTTTCAATTATAGGGTTTATTACCCTGGAGGAAGAGATGTTGGAGTTATTTGGGGTTTTATCCGCTTTTGGGCTTTCAGCCAGTGCCGGTCTGAACGCATATATTCCGCTGCTGGTGGTGGCGTTATTGGCGCGCTTTACCGACCTGCTCAAGCTGCAGTCGCCATGGGATGCGCTGACCTCATGGTGGA
>DATBWK010000227.1:0-3706 GCA_036514835.1 Bellilinea sp. | reverse complement strand
TGGATTGAGGGGCGGCGAAATTATTCCAATCAAGCCAGGAAATTTTCAGCCCCGAAATCCAACATCCTTGTATGGATTGAGGGGTGGCGAAATTATTCCAATCGAGGCAGGACAATTTCAGCCTCAAAATCCAACAACAATTAAAGGATTGCAGGTCAATACCATTGATAAATGGAAAACTAGTTGGCGACCTCGAAAAACACGCCTTTGGATTATTCCAAGAACTCGCCACTGTCCCAAGCTGTCGTGGTTCGAAGCCATTCGGGTGGGTAATAACCGGATGCGACAAATTTCCTGAATGTCGAATGAGCCCATTTTTCTGGAGAATCGACCATGCCATGTTTCACGGGATTGAAATGAATGTAATCTAGGTGGTTGGAAAAATCCTCTTCGTCTCGGATGAGATGCTCCCAATATCGTCTCTGCCAAAAAGGCGGCTGTTGATTCGATCTAGCGTATTCCCTGGTGAAATGACTTTTAATCAATCTCCAACGAGACGGATAGTTTTGATCATCAGGCGGTAATGTCCAAATAAAATGAAGATGATCCGGAAGAATAACACTGGCAACAATGTTAAAAGGATGGCGGTCTATGGTATATCTGAATGCCTGACGCAACACATCAATCGCTGCTTTTTGAATGAAAATGGGGTTCCGATGATAAGTGACCTGCGTAAAGAAGTAGGTTCCTCCAGCGACGTATAATCGGCGGTAATCCATATAAGGAATTATAGACAAATCGTTGGATTGGTTTCCGCATTACAATAGACCCATTCCTCAGCCAGGTTCCCAATGCCCCCTGCCCTCACTGTCATTTTAATCCTACTGGCTTTACTGATACTCGTGGTGCTTGGCGTTGGTCTGTGGATCGTCAAACAGGCGCTGTACCCGCGCAAATTCAGCTACGAAAAAAGCTACCTCATCGAAGTCGAAAACGGACGATTCAGCGAAGACGTCTGGAACAGCTGGGAAAAACACGAATTAAAAATTCAATCGCCGTACGGATACAACCTCTCCTGCACCTGGCTGCCGCAGCCAGGCAGCAAAAAGACGATCATCCTGCTGCACGGCTTTCCGTACACCCGCGTGGGGATGATCAAGTACATCCCGGTTTTTCGCAGCCGCGGATTCAACGTACTGATCTATGACCAGCGCTACTATGGCCGCAGCGGCGGACCCTTCACCAGCTACGGATTTTTCGAGAAGCACGACCTGAAAGCCGCGCTGGACTGGGTGCTGGAGCATACCGGTCCGGCTAGCCTGGTCGGCACGCTGGGGGAATCGATGGGCGGCGCCACGGTGCTGCAGCACGGGGTCATTGACCCGCGCCCGGCCTTCGTCATCGCCGACTCATCCTATGCCGATTTGCGCGAGGCGATGCAGATTCGGCTGCGCGACCAGTATCACCTGCCAGCGTTCCCCATCACGAACATTGGCGCGCGGTTGTTGTCCATTTTTGGCGGCTTTACCCCAGAGCTGGCATCACCGGAACGGGCTGCCGCCGAGCTGACGATGCCGGTGCTTTTTATTCAAAGTATGAACGACGTGGAAGTGCCGCCGGCGCATGGGCGTCGTCTGTTTGCCGCCAAACGCAAGGGTCTGCGCCGCTTATACCTGGCCCCGGATGCCGGTCACGTGGAAGCCGTGTGGGCCGACCGCGCCGCCTATGACCGCGAGGTCGGCGAATTTTTGAAAGAGGCCGGAATCATGTAGCGGCGGACAGTGTCCGCCAGTATTCGTCCCATGCGTAGCCCGCTTCCCACATCCCGCAAGGAGACGCAAATAACGCGGGGGAGGCAGAATTCACGTGCTCACCTATGTGCTAAAAAACATGGCGGACAAAATCCGCCATGTTTTTCGAAATACATTGGCGCACACTGTGCGCCGCTACGTTATTGATAAATTTTTTGATTATTCGCGCGCCACGGTGACGTAGATCATCGGACGGCGGCGGGTTTCGCTGTAGAACAGGTTGCCCAATTCCTTCTCAACATCCTTGGCCAGGTTGCCGTTGACCGACCCGTTCAGCAAGCCTTGAATGCGCTTACGGGCATCGGTCAGCAGGCTGTCGCCATCACGCGAGAGTGCAATGCCGCGGCTGGTGATCTGCGGATCGCGCCGCAGGCTGCCCGAGAAACGGTCCAGCGTCAGGTTGACCAGCACGATGCCGTCGCGGGCCAAAACCTCGCGTTCCGCCATCACATCCTCGTCCACCTCGCCCACGCTGGAGCCTTCGACGAAGACGAATGAGGTGGCGAACTTTTCGCCGAACTGCATCGATTCGCTGTCGAGTTCGAGCGACTGCCCGTTCTCGATGATGGCGATATTCTCGGCCGGGATGCCGACGCTGCGCGCCAGCCGGCCGTGTTGGTACAGGTGGCGCAGCTCGCCGTGCATGGGAATGACGAATTTCGGCCGCGTCAGGTGAATCAGCAGCTTCATTTCTTCCTGGCTGGCATGCCCGGAGACATGCACCGGAGCCAGTGCTTCGTGGATCACGTTGGCGCCGCGCTGGAACAGGCGGTTGATGGTGCCGTACACGGCCTCTTCATTGCCGGGGATGGGGTGCGACGAAAGCACCACCGTGTCGCCGGGTTTGATGTCGAACAGCCGGTTGGTGCCGGTGCTTAAGCGTCCCATGATCGAGGTCGGCTCGCCCTGCGAACCGGTGCACATGATCACCACTTCTTTGTCCGGCATGGTCAGCGCCTGCTCGATGCTGACGATCAACTTGTCGTCGATATCCAGATATCCCAGCTTGCGGGCCATCTTCATGTTATCCACCATGCTGGTGCCGACAAAGGCCACCTTGCGGTTGTAGCGCTCGGTGACGGTAGCCACCTGCTGCATGCGCGAGATGAGCGAGGCAAAGCTGGCCAGAATGATGCGTCCTTCGGTTTCGCGGAAGACGTCGTCAAAGGCGCCGTCGATGACGCGCTCGGAAGGCGTCCAACCCGGGCGCTCGGCGTTGGTCGAATCGGCCAGCAGCGCCAGTACGCCGCGCTGCGAGAACTCGGCCAATTTGGCGTAATCGGAAGGCCAGTTGTCCACTGGGGTATGGTCGAATTTGTAATCCGACTGGTGCACGATCAGCCCAACCGGCGTGGTGATGCCCAGCCCCACCCCATCGGGGATGGAGTGGCACACGTGGAAAAATTCCACCTTGAACGGCCCGATCTGCACAGTTTCGCCGGCCTGCACAGTTTTGAGGTTGGACTTGTCCAACCCGCCCTGTTTGGCCAGTTTGACCTCCAGCAGGCCGCGGGTCAGCGGCGTGGCATATACCGGCGCGTTGATCTCCGCCAGCACATGCTTGATAGCGCCGGTGTGATCCTCGTGCCCGTGGGTGATAACAATACCGCGCACTTTGTCGCGGCGTTCCACCAGCCAGCTAAAATCGGGGATGATGTAATCCACCCCGTACATATTTCCATCCGGGAACATCAGGCCGGTGTCAACCACCAGGATCTCCCCATTGTACTCATATACCATCATATTGCGTCCCACTTCCCCGAGACCTCCCAGGGGCAGGATGCGTAATTTATTTGCTTTCATTTGTTGAAAAATCAAACCTTTCTAAAAATAAGAATTTGTACTTCATAACACAGCCAGGCTGTGATTTAAGGTCAAAAGTTAAGCCCCGGCGCTGAGAACGGACCGGGGCAAATCGACTTGCGACTGAACGAGACATTCCCACCTGGAATATT
>DATBWK010000226.1:0-7912 GCA_036514835.1 Bellilinea sp. | reverse complement strand
GCTGATCCAACTCCTGCAGCACCGCACCCAGCGTATCGCCGCTGCACTGCACCTGATGGGTGTGCGTATACGAGCGCAGTTGGCTGGGAATCATCACGTTCATGCCGCGAACACCGCCGGTGAAACCGAGTAGATCTCCGGCAGGTAATCCACCAGCTTGCGCCAGCGCTTGCCCTCGTCCACGCTGCCCCACACCTGCCCGCCGCTGGTGCCAAAATAAATTCCCAGCGGAGCTTCGCGGTCGGCGCTCATGGCGTGGCGCTTGACGGTGAAGTAGCCATGGCGAGGCGGCAGTCCCTTGCGCAGGGCTTCCCAGGTCTTGCCGCCGTTGCTACTGGCATACACCGCCGGCTTGCCTTTGGGACTGGTGCGCGGCCAAATTTCGGTGCCATCCATCGGGAAAACATACACTTTTTGCGGATCGCGCGGGTCTAGCACAATCGGGAAGCCAATATCGCCGACGCGTTTGGGCATGTTGTTGCCAACCCGCACCCAAAAGCCGTCCTCGCGGTCCATGCGGTAAATGCCGCAGTGATTCTGCTGGTAGAGAACGTCGGGATAAAGTGGATGAATTCGCAGGGTGTGCGGGTCGTGACCGAAATCCGCTTCCGGATCGGGCAAAAAGTCAGCTTCGCAGCCTTTATTTAACGGCTGCCAGCTTTGACCTTGATCCAGGGTTTCGAACACGCCGCCCATCGAAGCGCCTATATACATGTGCCGCGGATCGCGCGGGTCGATTTGCAGCGAGTGCAGCCCGCCGCCGCCAGGGGGTGAAAACTCGGGTGGTCCAATCCAGGTGCGGCGCATGGGATTTTCATTAAATCCGGCCACACCCTCCCAGTTTTCGCCGCCGTCCGTTGAACGGAATAACCCGACCGGCGCTGTTCCGGCGTAAAAGACATGGGGTTCATCCACGTGTCCGGGCCATAAGGAGAAGGTGTGCTGCACCGCTTCGCCGTTACCTTCCGGTTCGACTTTTGGGAAGGCTGGCGGAGTGCTGGCTTCAACCCAGGTTTTTCCCTGATCATTGGAGCGGAAGATGGTCGGGCCAAGGTGGCCGGTACTGGCAGCCATCAGCATAGTTCTGCCGTCGCGCGGATCCAGAATCATATTGTGCACGATCGCGCCGAGCAAGAATGGCCCTTCCAGTTTCCATTTTCCACGATTACTGCTGCTGCGCAGCAGGAAGCCGCCTTTGCGCGTGCCAATTAATAAGGCCACATTGTTGTCATACCCGTTGGATTTGTGCTTGCTCATTCAAAACCTCCACGCAGCAGTTAGTTTTTTCCTGGAGATCAATTGTATAGCAAAATACTACACGATTCCAATGGTTTCTGGCAAGGTTGATTTAATTAATCATGCGCTGGAATTTCCTTAGCCGCCCGCACCAGAATCCGGTAGCTTTGTTCAACCAGGTTCTGTAATCCCGCGGGAGCCGGATCACCAACTTCCAGGGATGCCAGCGCCTTCCATAAATCGCCGCGCAAACCCGCTGCCCGGTGCGCCCAGGCCGAATCAACGGACAACCGCTCGAGGCGGGCGATCAACTGGCGGATTTCGACGGATCTGTAGGTTTGAGTCATAAACTGGAACTAACCCTGCAACTGGAGCGTCAAACGATTGATACAATGTTATCAGGTCTATTGACCTGCAAAGGAGAAAACAATGTCCCTGTTTCGAAAAATCATTCTAGCCGTGGTCGTTCTGGCTCTTGCTGGCGCAGGGTGCGCCCCGCAGCCGGCTACCAGCGAACTGACATCTGTAGGCGAGACGCCGCTCCCGCCGGAAAACACACCTGAACCGGTTTCGCCTACCCCCACCACCGGAGATGAATCCATTAATCTGCAATCCGACAAACCGCGCGAGACTCCGTCGCAGACTGCATATGATGAGATGGGCACGTTGTCCAATAGCAACAACGCCTTCGCGCTCGATCTCTATCAACAGCTGCGCAGCCAGTCTGGCAACCTGTTTTACTCTCCGTTCAGCATTTCCCAGGCTATGGCAATGACTTATGCTGGCGCCCGCGCCGAGACTGAGGTGCAAATGGCTGCCGCCATGCACTTTGACCTGGCCCAGGCGGATCTGCACGCCGCTTTCAACGCCCTCAGTGCCACGCTCGCCAGCCGCGCTGGCGAAAACGATAAGGGCGGATTCAAACTCAATATTGCCAATGCGCTGTGGGGCCAGCAGGGCTTCGGCTTCCAGCAGGAGTTCCTGGATACCCTGGCGCTCAATTACGGCGCCGGTATGCAGGCGGTGGATTATGCTGCGCCGGATGCCGCCCGTCAGACCATCAACGACTGGGTAGCCGACCAGACCGAGGACAAGATCCAGGACCTGATCCCTGAAGGTGTCCTGGATGAGTTGACCCGTCTGGTGCTGACCAATGCCATTTACTTCAACGCTGCCTGGCTGCTGCCATTTGATGAAACAAATACCCGGCCCGATACCTTCGATCTGCTGGACGGCAGCGAGGTGCAGGTGCCCATGATGCGCCAGACCGAGAGCTTTGGTTATCTGAAAGCCGAAGATTTCGAGGCGGTTGAACTGTTTTATGAAGACTACAAACTTTCGATGGTCGTCCTCGTGCCGGATGAAAACCAGTTCGCTGCTTTTGAACAAAACCTGAATGCCGCGACGCTTCAATCTTTCATCGATCAACTCTCAATGGAGCGCCTGGACCTGTCGATGCCCAAATTCAAGGTTGAATCGTCGTTTGGTTTAGCCGACACCCTGGCTGCCATGGGTATGCCGGATGCCTTCGATGCAGTCAAAGCTAACTTTTCCGGCATGACCGGCCAACCAGACCTGTTCATCACCGATGTGGTGCATAAAGCCTTCGTGGATGTCAACGAGGCTGGCACAGAAGCTGCTGCGTCGACCGGGGTGGTGATGGGTTTGAAATCTATGCCCACCGGCGAACCGATCGAGGTCAAAATTGACCGCCCGTTCTTGTTCGTCATCCGCGACGTGCAGACCGGCGCGATTCTGTTCCTCGGTCGCGTCGTGGAGCCGTAACCAAAACGGTTGTCACTCTGCCCACAAGGCACCCTCCCGAAAAACACCGGGACGGTGTGTGTGTGAGCGGAGCGAAGAATCTGGTTTGATGAAATACGAGATCCTTCGGGCGAAGAGTATGCCCTCAGGATGACTACAATTGAGCCATGGTAAGGGCACGGGGTTTAAACAATTCAATAAATTGTTCCCAGTACCCCGTGCCCATGCCAGAGGACCCAAAGTAATAAATAGGAAAGGTTTGCCTTAAATTTATTGATTTTCTTCGTGCTCTTCGCGAACTTCGCGTCCTTCGCGTTTTAATCTTTAAACCTGATCCAGCAGACGCCTATACTCTGCTGACTCCGCGAACTTTCGCAATTTTTCGACCCGATTGATAATCAGCGGATGGGTTGCCAGGCTTTCTCCCAGCGCACTGCCCGGCGCATCATCCTCAGCATCCAACAACCGCAGCACCCGCTCGATCTCCGCCGGTGACTCCAGATCCCCTGCCACTAGTTTGACCAGCGCCGAGATGGCTTTTTCCAGACTGCCGCAGGCTACCAACCCGGCCCGGTCGGACGAGTATTCGCATGCGCGACTCCACCAGCGGAAAGCAAACGTGAAAATGACCGCACCTGCCATCGAAGGCGGCACGCCAGCCATACCGCCCAGCAGGGTAGTCAGCCAGGTGTGATTCAGCACCACATGCCCCAGCTCATGCCCGATAATAAAGCGCAGTTCGCTGGCATCCATCACGCGCAGCATAGGCGAATACAACACGACGATTCGCGGGTCGGAAAAACCGAAGGTATAGGCATTCATCTGGCGAGCGCGCAGCACGTACAACTCAAATGGCCCGGATTGCAGCGTCTGACCACACTCAGCAGCCAATTGAGCCAGGTCTGGCGCGGATTGCGCGGTGACCCGTAAGGCATTTTGCACAATATCGCGGTGATGCGCCTGATTCATCTGGAAGGCGATCACCACAATCACCACCGCCCCAAGGGGCAGCAGGCATAAAGTCGGCGCTGCTGCCAGCGCGAACACCGCCGCGATCAACAACAGCGTGACGAGCAGAATGGGTTGTTCACTGGGATCGCGCAGCAGGTCGTGGCGCATTCTGTGGTTACTCCCGACCGCGAGCCAGGTCGAGCGTCTCGACCGCATGGCGCAAATGCGGAATGACGATGCTGCCGCCCACCACCAGCGCTACGTTGAAAGCTTCGTGGAGTTCCGCGTCCGTCCAACCAGCCTCCACGCACTGCACAACGTGATAATCAATGCAGTCGTTGCAGCGCAGCACCATCGAGGCAGTCAACCCGAGCAGTTCTTTGGTTTTGCTGTCCAGCGCGGCGTCGTTGTAGGCAGCGGTATCCAGGTTGAAAAAGCGCTTTATACCCAGATGATCGATCTCGAAGATACGGTCATTCATCTTCTTGCGGTAAGCTTGAAAGTCATCCAAACGGTTGGTCAAGAGGTTTGTCCTTTGCTTTGGTATTTACTTCACAACGTTGGGATCGGTGATGTAGCTCCACCAGTTGTAAGAAATGGAATTGGCCTGCCCGGTGATATGCGGGAATAGCTTGAGCCACCAGTTATGGTGGGCACGGATATCGCCGTTGCCCCACTCGGCGCAGGTGAAGGTCGCCGGAGCGCCGTCCAGGTTGGGGAAATTTTCCCAGTTGCGGCTGCGGCATAAAACCGGCGTGGTATTGCCCCATTCATAATCGCGGGTGCTGTTAGGCGCGAAATGCACTGTGCCGCATTCGGCCTGACCCGGCGACGTCTGCTCATAGCGAATAAAGCGCGCCCACAGATTCTTTGCGCCAGTGCTATTGCGAAAAACCTGCCGCATGATCGACTCGGCGCGGTGGCCAAAACTTTCCAGCATCTCGCCCACCCCGCGCTGATAGGTAAATCCCATGGTGATAAAGCGCCGGGTGGCGCTGGTGCCGGTCAACGGCGGAGCATTGCAGAAAAACGCGCCTGGTCCCGCCATGATCGACTCGTAGAATCCGCCATACGGCATGGCAACCAGCCAGGCCTCGTCGATCGTACCTGAGTTGACTTTGTTGACCACATCGAAATCCGCCAGGATACGGTGGTAATCACACATATCCGGCTGGTGAAAGCCGCTGCCGATATGCCAGGACTGTACGTAGGCATCCGCGTCATACTGGAATCCATCCGCCTTGGGTGGAAAGGTCGGCGATTGGATAGTCTCAACGATCTGGTAGTTCAAATACCCGTGGCTGCTGGCTTGCAGGTCGGCAATATAGCCGTTGACCAGTGTGGTTGCATCGCCCCAGCCGAGCACGCGCGACAGCAATTGTCCGCCCTGCGACGGTACCGGCGGGTCAAAGATAATGAGCGACACTTTTCGCGTCACTGGCGTTGGAACATTCCCGACGGGTTCAGGGGGCTGGCTGGACCCTCCGCCTAGCGATCGCAACCAATTGAGAAAATCATCCCAGAAGCTCATTCATACCTCCCTTGGCAGGCTGCATACGGGTAAACATGGTCATAGTATAGTCAATTTCCATTTATTCCACCAAAAGCCAGAGCGCTTTACACTTTCGTCTTTTAGGCTTCCGGCTGAATAATTTTTACCGTTCTCGTGTACAATAAAGTCAGCGTTCGTGAAAAATCCGATAAATGTGGTTTCAACAGGAGTCGCCATGTACCATACCATTATCATCGTTGGCAATCTGGGCAAAGATCCAGAAATGCGCTACACCCCCAGCGGTCAGGCGGTGACAAGTTTCAGTTTGGCTTCCAGCCGTGAATACACCGGTTCCAATGGCCAAAAAGTGAAAGAGACCATCTGGTTCCGCATCTCAGCCTGGGGCAAATTGGCCGAGACCACCAACCAATTCCTGCGCAAAGGCTCCAAAGTACTGGTGGAAGGGCGCCTCGTTCCCGACCAGGCTTCTGGCGGACCGCGGGTCTTCACCCGGCAGGACGGCACCACCGGCTCCTCCTATGAAATTTCCGCAAACACGGTTCGCTTCTTATCCCCGAAGGGTGAAACGGAAGGTGAATATGGCGGTGGAGATGTTCCCGAGGGAGATGCCGGCGACGAGATTCCGTTCTAAGGAACGGCTTCCATGAACGTCCCAAAACAACCCCCCGCTCCAGGGTTTAATATGGAGATGCCGGAAGACTTGCAGCCGGTATATAGCAACGTGGCTCGCATCAGCCACACGCCATTTGATTTCGTGCTGGATTTCTCGCAAGCGCTGCCCGGTCTGCCGCATTCCAGGGTCCTTTCGCGGGTGATCATGTCACCGGCTGGAGCCAAGCTATTCATGCGGGCTTTGATCGAAAATATTAGCCGCTACGAGAATATATTTGGTGAAATTACCCTCCCCAAGGGAGATACCGGATTGGCCGACACTCTTTTCCGCCGCGCTCAACCGCCGGAACCGCCTTCCGCCGAGCCGCCCCCGGCTGATCCTGCTCCTCCGAAAGAATAATCCTTGGAAGACTTCTCCCAATTCACTGAAATCGTTCACCAGGCTTTCGAAAGGCTAAACCAGGCGCGCGACAACGCCCTGGTGCAGGCGCGCGCGCTCACCCGGCTGTCAGCCAACACCATTCGCGCCATCCACCGCAACGAGTATGAAATCGCGCACCAGAATTTGATCGAGGCTGGCAAAATCGCGGCGGATTTGAAACAATCTCTGGCAGGTTTCCCGCAGTTGTTTTTCGCCGGCTATACCCAGGATGCGCTCAAAGAGTACGTCGAGGCCACTTTGACCTGTGCCATCGTCGAAAGCCGCCGCCTGCCCAAACCAGAGGTGTTGGACATCGAAATCAGCACCTATTTGAACGGCCTGGCGGAGGTAACCGGTGAACTGCGCCGCCGCTGTCTGGACATTTTACGCCAGGGCTACTCGCCCGAGGCCGAACGGCTGCTTGGCTGGATGGATGAAATTTATAACTTGCTGGTGACGGTGGATTATCCCGACGCTTTGACCAACGGCCTGCGCCGCCAGACGGATCTGGTGCGCGGCATCGTCGAGCGCACCCGCGGCGACCTGACCATCTCTCTGCGCGAGGAAAAATTGCAGCAAGCGCTGGAGCAGGCGTCCAAACGCCTGCCCGAGTGATGCGGGTCATTCGCGCGTCCGAGATCGGCGCCTACCTGTACTGCCACCGCGCCTGGTGGTATCACCTTCAGGGCATCACCTCGGAAAACGAGCCTGAGATGAGTGCCGGCAGCAGCTATCACCGCGGTCACGGCCGTAAGGTACTGACCGCCACCCTGCTGCGCGCAGCCGGGTGGGTTTTACTTCTGGCAGCGCTGGTCGTCGCGGCAGTGACCATCACCCTGCAAGTACTGCCCTGAGCTATGCCCTGGATTCTGGCGCTCCTGCTGGCGGTCGCTGCCCTGGTGCTGCTGTGGTTGGGGCAGCGCCAGCAGCGTTCTGCCGGTTTGCCGGCGGGCCGGGTGCTGTATGCCGACCCTAAGATCATTGGCGCGCCGGAACGCCCGCTGTATGACGCCGATACCCACCTCACCGGCAAGCCGGATTACCTGGTCGACGATCACGGCATGATCATCCCGGTGGAGGTCAAAAGCGGCTGGGCGCCGCCCGAGCCGCATCCCGGGCATATTTACCAGTTGCTGGCATACTGCCTGCTGGTGGAGCGCACCTACGAGAAACGCCCGGCTTACGGGATCTTGCGTTACAAGAATCGCTCGTTCACCATCGACTACACCGCGGATGCCGAGCGCGAGCTGCTGGCGCTGCTGGATGAAATGCACGCAGCTGCGCGGCAAAAGGAACTTGACCGCTCGCATGACGACCGCAACCGCTGTGCCCATTGCGGCTACCGCTCCAGTTGCGACCAGAGACTGTAGCTGGTTATCATTGCGAGGAACAGTCTTAGTGGCGAAGCGATCTGA
>DATBWK010000225.1:0-6204 GCA_036514835.1 Bellilinea sp. | reverse complement strand
GCATAACGCGACCAACATACCCGGCCAAAGAAAGGTCATATCTATCCTTCTATCCTTCTATCATCTGACTGCACCGGATAGTGCGTTGGCGTGTGCTGTGCGGTTCAAGCGGTGGAGCTGCTTGCGCACCGCCGAATAGCGCAGTATGGCACGCACCAGGTCTTCATGCGTCGATAGCGACCAGGGTTCAACGCCGGCATGCCGGAAGGCCGCATTAAGTCCGTTTTCGCGCTGCTGGACGGCCTCATTAAACTGCGAACGAAATTTTCGGTCGCTGGTATCCACGTACAATTGTTCACCAGTCTCGGCATCCTCCAACCAAATCGGTCCCGCGTCCGGAAGCTCCACCTCACGCGGATCCCACAGACGGATCGCCAGTACTTCATGGTTCCGCGCCAGCAGGTTGAGGGTCCGCTCCCAACCTGGGGCGCTGATGAAATCGGAGAGGATGAACACCAGCGAGCGCTTTTTGATGGTCAGCAATCCACTGGAGAGCAGGGCATTGAGATTGGTTAAGGGAGATTTGGGTAGGCGGGGCTGCTTCATTAACTCGTGAATGAGCTGCAGCACGTGATTCCGTCCGCCTTTGGCCGGCAGCATCCGGTGTTTTCTATGGCTGCCGCCATTGGACCCGTTCCCAGCTTCCTGACCATTGAATAGAATCGCACCGACCCGGTTGCCGTGCCGCGTGAGCAGACGCGCAAAGGTGGCAACCAGGTCAATCAGTACTCCGCGTTTTTCAGTTGCGGTTGTACCAAAATCCATGGATGGACTGAGATCGACCAGGAACCAGGCAGTGATCTCGCGGTCTTCCATGTATTGGCGAATATAAGGTGTGTTCATGCGCGCGGTGACGTTCCAGTCGATGTAGCGGATATCGTCACCGGGTTGGTACTCGCGCAGGTCGGCAAAATCAACACCGTAGCCGTAAAACAAGCTACGGTAATCACCCTGCAGCAAGCCATCCAGCCGGCGAATGACCTGCCAGTCGAGCCGCTGCAGAATTCTTTCGGGGGAATTCTGTTTGGCAGCTGGCAGCGGGGCTGGTTTTTCCTTATTCTTGCCGGGCATTTTCATGAGCCTTATGGTGTTCGTGCAGCGGCACGACCGGAATCGGAATGTGCTCGAAAATCTGATTCAAAATGTCGTCGCTGCTCACGCTGTCAGAGAGTGCCTCGTAAGAGGGAACAACCCGATGGCGTAGAACGTCCGGCGCCATGTCCAGCACATCCTGCGGCAGCGCGTAACTGCGTCCGCGCACGAACGCCAATGCCCGGCCTGTGAGGATGAGGTTGATGGAGGCACGCGGGCTGGCGCCGAACAGAATATAGGGCTGCAGATCCTTTAAACCAAAGTCCTTCGGGCTGCGGGTGGCACTCACCAGACGGATGGCATACTCGATCAGGGCTGGATCGACATACACTTCCTGGTAGGCCTTCTTTTGCAGCTGAATCAGCTGTTCAGTGGTTAATACCTTCTGCACCGATTCCAGGAAGCCGGTCATGCGCTCGACAATCACAAACTCCTCGGTGGAACTGGGGTAGCCGACCAGCACTTTCAACATAAAGCGGTCTACCTGGGCTTCCGGCAGGGCATAGGTGCCTTCCGTTTCAATCGGGTTTTGAGTAGCCATTACCAGGAACGGATCAGGCACCGAGAAGGTTTCGCGCCCAATGGTCACCTGGCGCTCCTGCATCACCTCGAGCAGCGCGCTTTGAACTTTAGCCGGCGCGCGGTTGATTTCGTCTGCCAGCAGCAGGTTGGTGAACACCGGGCCGAGCGAAGTGTTGAATTCACCGGTTTTCTGGTTATAAATCCGGGTTCCAACCAGGTCGGCTGGGACAAGGTCGGGGGTGAATTGAATGCGCTTGAATTCACCGCCGATAGCATCAGCCAGAGTTTTGATCGCCATGGTTTTGGCCAGACCCGGCACGCCTTCGACCAGAATATGCCCGCGGGCTAATAGCGCCACCACCATCCGTTCCAGCAGGTGATCCTGCCCGACAATCACTTTCTTGACTTCGTAAAGGACTTTTTCGACTAGCCTGCGATTTTCAGATTGTACGATCTGCTCCATGGATTGCTCCTCTAAGTTTTCACCTTTGGAATCAGTACAGCGGCATACCGGCAGCGCCGCCAGCAGTGGATATGGGCACGGCAAAGCCAATCCCGACGAAAAATTCATCATCGGTCGGATTGAGAATGCCAATAACAATACCGACTACCTGACCGAAACGATTGAGCAGTGGACCTCCGGAGTTGCCCGGGTTAACCGCCGAATCGATCTGTATAAGGCCTTCGATCGTGTAGGGACTGTCTTCGGCCTTGAAAGTGCGGTCAAATCCTGAGATGACGCCTGAACTCATCGAGCCGTATAAGCCATACGGGTTGCCGACGGCATAAGCCTCGTCGCCAATGGAAAGCGCATTCGGATTGCCCATCACAGCCGGCACGAGGATATCTGGCAAATGGTCCGGCATCAAGACCGCGATATCATTTTCGGGTTGAGATGATTCCAGCTGCGCGCTGGTCTCGGTGCCGTCCGCAAAAAACACTCTTATTTCGTTGGCATCTTCAACGACATGGTAAGCCGTCAGAATTTGGCCAATGTCCGTCACCACCACGCCGCTGCCCAATCCATCCAGATGGGTGCCGTTCGGCGCAGATCCGCTGGTACTGATCAACACCAGCGATGGTTGAATGACCTGGTATACCTGTGCCGAGAAAGCACGAGCCGGGGTGGCTTCCGCCATGGCTTGCGCTACAGTGTCCTTCACCTGATCAGCGGTGAGGGGTTCCGGAGGCGGTTTTATGGCATTGTAAATATAGAAACCCACAAGGGTGGCAGCAATCCCGGTTGCAAAAGGGATCAACTTAATAACCTTTTTTTTAATTTGCTGCCAACGCTCCCGCCAATTTTCGGATCGTGATGGAGGGAGATGAACCTTTTCTTCATCCATGAGATCGATTTCCTGATAAGCGTTTCAACCGATATTTTTAATAACCAATATGTTCTTTCAGTATAAGTCAAGAACGATAAGAATAACCTAAGAATTAGATAATAATGGTCGAAATACTAGATAATTTTACATTCTTGGTGGATATTTGGCCGTGAGCAAGAATATTCCGGTACGATCGGTGGCGTAACCATAGGCGCGAGAAATTCAAAATCCCTCCCATTATTTCTGGGAGGGAATGAAATTCATTCAGCACAATTTGTTGCAGCGGCTTACTTTATGACTTCAAACTGCTGGTAAACGACTCCGGTTGGAAGCGCTTCGGAACTGAGGAGTCGCAAATTTACGCGCTTCCCATCCGGAAATAGTTTCTTACCGCTGCCCAGGACAAGAGGGTACACGTGCAGGGCGAATCCATCCACCAAATCATTTTCGATGAGTGTATGAATCAACACACTGCTCCCATCGCTCATGATGTTCTTCCCGGGTTGTTCTTTCAGGTTACGCACTTCTTCTACGACGTTGCTGCGTATCAGATTCGAATTCCGCCAACTCGCCGTTGATTGCAAGGTCGTCGACACGACAACCTTGCCAACTTGCTTCATCACATCCCCAAAAGGATCCCCTTCCGGCATGGGGTCAAAAGCGTCGCCATGGGTCTGCCAGGTTTTTCGCCCAAGCAGCAGGGTATCAGTTTGTTGCATGGCTTCAAAGAAGTGAGCGCCGATGTCATCATGCCAATACGGAAGGGTCCATCCACCATGTACAAACCCACCATCGGTATCTTCGTCAGCGCTGCCGGGCGCTTGAATCACCCCATCCAGGGTAATGAATTCAGCCACTATTATTTTTCTCATGGTAATCCTTTCTGTCTTTTCTCATACATTGCCAGGTTCAAACAAATACCTATTCGGCAAATCTGATCCAGATCGGAACGAAACGCAGGACGATCTGATCCATGCAAGCAACACCCAATGTTAATTCTATCAATTCGTCGTCGCCAGTTTATCGAGAGATCGCAGGTAAAGGTAGATGGCTTTCAACTCGACATCATTCATCTTGCCGTAGAACTTCCAGGGCATCGCGTCCAACAATTGTTTACCCTCTGGCGTGACGCCGGTGCGCATGGTCTGCATGAAATCGTCTTCACTCCATACGCCCAGGTTGCCACCGGGTGTCAGATTGGGAGCAAAGGGACCACCCGGGGTGGGATCCTTACCGCCTGAAAGCTGCGGACCGTGACAAATGCGGCACTCACCCACCAGAGATTTATATCTACCGTATTCCACGGTCACATCCGCTTCAATGGGTGCAGGGCGGGCAGCCGCATGGTCGATGGTTTCCCCATTTAGGATATCGCCAAATGCGTTGAGCCCAAAAAGGGCGATTCCAATTGCGGTTAGCTTGCTGGGAGGAGGCGGTTCTGCAGTGGTTGGCAAGGATTGTAAATAGGCGATGATTTGGCCGAGGTCCTGGTCGTTGAAATGGTAGAAGGAGCCGGACGGCATGACGGCTAAAGGTTTTGCGTCGATGCCAACTCCATGCCGGATGGCACGAACAAGTTCAACATCCGATAATAGGGTGCCGTACTTTCCCTGACCGCCAGCAATGGCTGGAGCCGTAATCGACCCGAGAGGCGGCATATCTAAAAATATCCCGCCTTCCATCCTGGTGCCATGGCAGGCTGCGCAATGAACCGACGTGAGGTGTTCACCGCCGCTGATGGAAGCAGCATCGGTTGGGATGGATACGGTTTCAGATGGCACAGGTATGGCGGCATTGAGGCGTTTTTTGCCTATACCGTAAAATACTGCCAGTGCGATCACAACGATGACCACGAGCCCGAGCAACGTAAAACCAATACCCTTTAGCACCTTCTTCATTTTGGTCTCCATCACAATCGTTAATGAGTGCCCAGACAGCAAATCCCCCAGGATTTTCGTGCTGGGGCAGGTGTGACAATGCATATTATTATAATGTATATCTAAATTATATACAATATGGTTTTACAATTATTTTGGATTGATCAGCCTACCTCCCCAATCCGGTGGGTCAACATCCTCAATGGACTGTGAAAAGGTCCAAACATGCCCACCTGGATCCTGCAGCGAATATTGGCGTTCGCCGTACGGGTAGTCCGCGGGGGTTGAAATAATTTTTACCCCATTCTGCCTGCTATGTTCGTAATGCTGGTCAACATCCGCCACGCGTACCATGAGTGAATGATCAGCAGAAAATTGAATCTGACCGTCTTGAGCGCGAATGGCGACGATCGTTGTGCCGCCAAGCACCAGCTGGATGCGGTGATTGCCAATTTGCAACCGTTTGGTAAACCCCAATACTGCGCACAACCAGTCGGCGGCGGAATCAAGGTCGGGATAAACCAACTCGGGAATAATGATTCCAGGGGGCATCGAACGATTGGTCGCCAATTTGTCCTCAAATTTATAGTTTACTAATTTAGTAATAATTAAAAAGCAGACCACTCCAATTGCTCACTGTGTCCTGATCCGAATTCAGTTAGCTGCCATTATTGACAATTTCCACAATCGCATCTACAGTTGAATCATCGCGTCAGGAATTCGTTGATTGGGTAGGGAGGGAGTGTGCGATGTCCAGGAATCGATGGATGTGGGTTGGCTTGATTTTGGTTTTGATGGTTTCCATATCACTGGCCCATACGCCAAGGTTGTACCACTTGGTCTGGCGGCTGTTTACCGTGACCCTGGCGAGAATTTCCACCCAGGTGCCTGGCGGAGTGGCCGCATTCCACGAAACAATCAATTCACTGAAATCAAATTCGGCCGGGAATTCCGGGGAGGTCATCTCACCCACCTGATAGCTGGCGCCGTTATAGAAATTACCGCCGTAGTAACCGCCAGCCGGGTAAGGATCGGTTTGTGGGACCGCCGTCCCAAAATCCAAGACCAGCTCCCCTGCAAGGTTTACGGCGCTGCCGTCCTTCTCCCAATCGGCAAACTGTTCGGCCTGCCATTCCGCGAATCCGGTCATGAAAGCGGCTCCTTTTGCCTGCGTTGGAGAAAATGTCATGGAAACCATCAAAACCAAAATCAAGCCAACCCACATCCATCGATTCCTGGACATCGCACACTCCCTCCCTACCTAATCAACGAATTCCTGACGCGATGATTCAACTGTAGATGCGATTGTGGAAATTGTCAATAATGGCAGCTAACTGAATTCGGATCAGGACACAGTGAGCAATTGGAGTGGTCTGCTTTATAAT
>DATBWK010000224.1:0-5183 GCA_036514835.1 Bellilinea sp. | reverse complement strand
GTGCCGGAGATGTTCTGGCCGGGCATCGATGTGGTGATTCCACTGGGAAACTGGTACATACCCATCGCCACTTTTATCATCGTCGGCATGTCGAACGCGGTCAATTTCACAGACGGGTTGGACGGTCTGGCTGGCCTGATTGCTGCCACGGCATTTGCCGCCTACGGCGGAATCGCGCTGCTGCAGAACCAGCTTTTCCTGGCGCGTTTCTGCTTTACCCTGGTCGGCGCCATATTCGGCTTCCTGTGGTTCAACGTTCACCCGGCTGAATTGTTCATGGGTGACACCGGGTCGCTGGCGCTTGGCGCGGTTCTCGGAGTGGTGGCGCTGATGACCGGACAATGGCTGCTGCTGCCCATTATTGCCATTATTCCCGTCTCCGAAGCCCTTTCCGATGTGCTGCAAATTTTGTACTTCCGCCGCACCAAGGGGAAACGCCTATTCCGTATGGCTCCGCTGCACCATCATTTTGAACTGGGCGGTTGGAGTGAAACTCAGGTGGTGCAGCGCTTCTGGTTAATCGGCCTTTTATTCGCCATGCTTGGCGTGGCCCTGGCGGTGGTGTGACCATGCGCAACTGGACTGGTCAGCGCGTTCTCATCATCGGTGCAGCCCGGCAAGGGCTGGCGCTGGCGCGCTATTTAGCCAAACGCGGCGCCGAAGTGACGTTGAACGATCAACGCACGGCAGAACAATCGACCGGCGCCATTGAATCCCTAAAAGGCATTCCTTTGAAATGGGTTCTTGGCGGGCATCCGCTCGAGTTGTTGGACCAGGCTGATTTAGTCTGCCTATCCGGCGGCGTTTCGCCGGACATGCCGTTGGTGGTCGAAGCCGCCCGGCGCGGCATTCCGCTTTCCAATGACTCGCAATTATTCCTGGAAGCTGTCCCCTGCCCGGTGATCGGCATCACTGGCTCTGCCGGCAAGACGACCACAACCACCTTGGTCGGACGCATGGCGGAGGCGCACGTGCAATTGCCGAACCGCGCGTGGGTCGGCGGCAATATCGGCACCCCATTGATTGATCAGCTGGATCAAATGCAGCCCTCCGACCTGGTGGTGCTGGAGCTTTCCAGCTTCCAGCTTGAGCTGATGACCAGTGCGCCGCAAATCGCGGCCGTATTGAACATCACCCCCAATCACCTGGACCGTCACGGCACCATGGCAGCTTACACCGCGGCAAAAGCCCGCATTCTGGATTTCCAGCCAGAGAACAGCGTCAGCATCCTCAACCGTGACGATTCCGGCTCCTGGGATTTGCTTCCCAAAGTCCGAGGCAAGCTGGTCAGCTTTGGCTTTGAACGTCCCGACAATGGCGCAACTGGAACTTTCATTGAAAATGGACAGTTGATCTGGCAATCGGCTGGAACGACCACGGCATTCCTTTCTAGATCCGATATCCTGCTGCGCGGCGATCACAACCTGGCCAGTGTGTTGGCTGCCGGCGCCATTGGCTTCGCTGCCGGTTTCTCCGTAGAAGCTGTGGCAGCTGGCGTGCGCGGCTTTACTGGCGTCCCGCACCGGCTGCAACTGGTACGCGAACTGCGCGGCGTGAAATACTACAACGACTCGATTGCCACGGCTCCCGAACGGACTTGCGCTGCCATTCGCTCTTTCACTGAACCAATCGTGCTTCTGCTCGGTGGACGCGACAAGAACTTACCCTGGGATGACCTGGCTGCATTGGTGCATGAACGCGTCGACCATGTGGTGGTTTTCGGTGAGGCCAGCATCAAGATCCTGGCAGCCCTGGGCCCGGTTCGACCGCAGCGCCGACCCTACACCATACAACATTGCGGCGACCTTGAAACCGCTGTTGAGGCAGCTGCCGAGGTGGCAGAACCTGGCAGTGTGGTACTGCTGTCACCGGGCGGCACCAGTTACGACCAATTTAATGATTTTGAAGAAAGAGGAGAGGCCTACCAATTATGGGTGAACAGGCTGCCGTAAATACCAGAGTCAGTCCGGTCAAAGCCGGTACATCCCCGCGCCCGGTGCGCCTGGGAATCGACGTTCCGATGTTGTTATCGGTCGCCTTCCTGCTTGGATTCGGGTTGTTGATGGTCTATTCTGCCAGCTGGCAGCCTTCCATGCTGCGCGAGGAAGAACCGGCTTACTACCTCATCAATCAGTTGAAATGGGTCGTGATCGGTGTTTCCGGGGCAGCCATATTGATGTACATTGATTACCGCCGCTGGCGCAAGTTTATTGTACCGATCATGCTGCTCATGCTGGGTATGCTGGTGGCGGTTTTGATCTTTGGCGAGATGCGCTACAACTCCAAGCGCACGCTGTTAGGCGGGTCGATCCAACCTTCCGAATTGGCCAAAGTTGTCATAATCATGTACCTGGCCTATTGGTTGACCGCCAAACGCGAAGTCATCAACAATATCAAGTTCGGTCTTTTCCCCATGGCGGTCATCCTCGGATTGACAGCTGGATTGATCATCCTGCAGCCGGATATCAGCGCCACCATCACCATTTGCGTGCTGGGAATGCTGTTATTCTTCCTGGCAGGGGTCGAGTACAAGCAAATTCTATTGATATTCCTCATCGTCGGCGTCCTTGGCGCGTTGATCATCGCCGTTTCGGATACCGGTCAAATGCGTATTTCGCAGTATGTGGCAGGTCTGCAGGATCCAGCGACCGCCTCACTGCACATTCAGCGCTCCATTGAATCAGTCGTGCGTGGCGGATTCTTTGGTGTGGGCATTGGAAAAGGCTCCACCAAGTTCAGCCTGCCCGTTTCCCACACCGATTCGATTTTCGCGGTCATCGCGGAAGAAACCGGTCTGGTCGGTGCGGCAGCAGTTGTGCTGTTGTACCTGGTTTTCATGTGGCGCGGCTTGAAAATTGCCTCGCACGCCACCGATTTCACCGGAAAATTACTGGCTTCGGGCCTGACTTGCTGGATTGTGATGGAAGCCATCATCAACATGGGCGTCATGGTGAACTTATTCCCGTTCGCCGGCAACGCCCTGCCTTTTATCAGCGCCGGCGGGTCCAGTCTGACCATGACCCTTGGTGCAGTCGGATTGATTTTCTCTGTGGCGCGGGTTTCCTCGCGCGAAAAGCAGGAACAGGAAGGTAGGTCATACGGTGCGGTTGTTAATTTGCGCCGGGGGGACCGGAGGGGGCGTGTATCCCGCTCTCACGGTTCTACAGGCATCAGGTAATGAAGCAGACCCGGTTCTTTGGGTTGGCGGAGAAAAAGGCATGGAAGCCGAATTGGTAACACGCCTTAATATCCCCTTTACCGGCATTCCCGCGGCTGGCGTGCACGGCGTCGGTCTGCGCGCATTGCCGGGGAATCTGCTGCGCCTGATGCGCGGAACATTGGCATCCCGCCGCATTTTGAAAGACTTCCGCCCGGACGTGCTGCTGTTCACCGGCGGTTATGTGGCAGTGCCCATGGCGTTGGCTGCCCGCCGTTACCCATCGCTGCTTTATGTACCGGATATTGAACCCGGATTGGCACTTAAAGTCCTGGCACGCTTCGCGGATTGTATTGCGCTGACTGCCGAGGATTCAAAAGCCTATTTTTCCAAAGCAAAGAAGCTGGTAGTCAGTGGCTACCCCACCCGGCCTGAATTCGCGGCCTGGACTCGGGAAAGCGGCCGAAAAGCGATTGGATTGAACGATAACTTGCCGGTCTTGCTGGTTTTTGGCGGCTCAAAAGGCGCCCGTTCGATCAACCGGGCGTTGATCGCGGCGCTGCCGGACCTGCTGCCGCACACCCAAATCGTGCATATCAGCGGCCAGCTGGATTGGAACGAAGTTGACTCTGCGCGCCAGAACCTGACACCTGAATTGCTGGCCAATTATCACCCCTATGCCTACCTGCACGAAGAAATGGGAGCAGCGCTGGCCAGCGCGGATCTGGCAGTCTCGCGCGCCGGGGCTTCCAGCCTGGGCGAGTATCCGTTGTTCGGCCTGCCTGCCATTCTGGTTCCTTACCCGCATGCCTGGCGCTACCAGAAGGTCAATGCGGATTATCTGGCAAAGCACGGTGCTGCCCAGATCATCGAAGATGGACAGCTGCCGTCTGTGTTGACTGCCACCGTCCTGGCATTACTGCAGGACGTACAAAAATTAGATTCGATGCGTCGGGCAATGCGTTCCATGGCCAAACCCGAGGCAGCCAGCACCATCGCCAGCCTGCTGCGCGATCTGGCAGCTGCCGGAAAGGGAGTACCAGCCCATGATTAGTATCAATGCGGTTTTCTGGATCTTCGTCAGCCTTTTCGCCCTGATCGGCGGCGTACGCGGCTGGGCACGCGAGATCCTGGTCACCTTTGGCGTGATCTTGTCCATGTTCATCATGACCGTACTGGAGCGCTTCGTTCCTTTCATCAATAACACCCTGGCGATTACTGCGCCCACCGAATTATTCTGGCTGCGCGCGGTGGTTTTAGCATTGCTGGTATTTTTCGGTTACCAGACCCCTAACCTGCCTCGCATTGCTGCCAGCGGACGGTTTGTTCGCGAACGGCTGCAAGACGTACTGCTTGGCTTTTTCCTGGGCGCTGTCAACGGCTTCATGATCTGGGGCACGGTCTGGTTTTACCTGGACAATGCCAACTACCCCTTCGATATCATCGTCCGGCCGGATGCCACCACCGTGATGGGTCAGGCAGCTGAACGGTTGATGAACTTCCTGCCGCCCGCCTGGTTGGGCTCGCCCGCCATCTATTTCGCGGTGGCAATCGCTTTCGTCTTCGTAATGGTGGTTTTCATCTGATGAAACACATTCACCTGATCGGCATTGGAGGTACCGGATTATCGGCCATCGCGCTGCTGCTCAAACAGCGCGGGTATACCGTTTCCGGCTCCGACCGAACTCTCTCACCACTGGCGCGTCAATTATCCGCCCAGGGTGTGACGGTGTATGCCGGTCATGACGCGCAAAACGTTGTTCAGGCCGACCTGGTGGTGCGCTCTTCCGCCATCCCGGACGACAACCCGGAAATTCTGGCTGCCGAAGCCGCGGGTATTCCTGTGCTCAAGCGTGCCGAATTCCTGGGTCAACTAATGGAAGGCTCGCGTGGTATTGCCATCGCCGGAACCCATGGGAAAACAACCACTACCGCCATGGTTGCCTGGATATTCAGCCGTCTGGGTCAGGAACCATCCTACATCATTGGCGGCGTTGCCAAGAATTTAGGCAACAATGCCCAGGCT
>DATBWK010000223.1:0-8315 GCA_036514835.1 Bellilinea sp. | reverse complement strand
TCGCCTGTGTATACCGCGATAATTCGCGTGCGCTCAAACAGGTTCAATCCTATAATTCTGCTATCTTCCGTTTCAATTGGAGTTGCCATGGAAACTACCCGCGCTCAATCCCAGTCTGCCTGGAAATTCACCCTGTTTTTCACTTTACTGTTTTTGCTGTTCTTTCAACTGACAGCGGATTTTATTGAAACCATTTACACGTTTGGTCTGCTGGGTACCAATATCCCGCCAGAGATCGTGAGCGTACTTTTTTTCTTCTCCCCCTTATTTCTATTAATCTTTAAACGCCGTATCCCGCTGCGAACCGGGCTGGTGCTGGCGGGCGTGATCGCGCTGCTGCGGTCTATGGAAGTGGTGCTCGACCCCAGCGGCAAGATGCTGGCGAGCGGTTTAGGCGTAGGATTGCTGCTGGTAACTTTTCCCATCCTGGTGGCTAACCTGCGGCGTAAAGAACCAGTCAACGGTCTGGAAATGGGCGTCGGGCTGACAGCCGCCCTGGCGCTTTCTGTGCTGCTGCGCACGCTCGGCGCTGGCAGCGATATTTCCCTGCTTACACCCTGGATCAGCTGGCTGCTGTGTGCGGTATTGCTGGCGTCGGTGATGATGCTTCTGGGTGTCAAACTCCAGCCCGAGGCCCAGGATATTACCCCAAAGGTGCGTTTTTGCCCGACAGCGGCGTTGAGCTGCGGATTCTTGGGCGCATTGTTTGTACTGTATTTTGCCTTTACCAGTCCAACCGTGCTGGCGCGCTGGAGCGCGGTCGATTACCGCCTGATATTACTGACCCTGGGTATAGCCTTGAGCGTTTTCATCGCACAGTTGGCGGGTGACGTACTGCGCCTGATTCCACGCGCCGTCATCCTCGGCTGGAACCTGCTCTTCCTGGCGTCCGGAACGGCTGCAATTCTGCTCAACCAGGTGTCTTTTCCCGTGGAAAGCGGTGCTTTCCCGCTTTATCAGTCTGCAGTCTCCTGGCTGGGTCAAATTCCGCTGTTTATCATGATCCTGTTGTGCCCGATTATTTTGATCGATTTCATCCTGCTCAGCGCTGAATTCACGCGCCGGCGGCCTTCCAGCCGTCAACTGGCCGGCGGTTTCGCCATCGCAGCGCTGGTGTTTTTGATATTCGTGCTGGCTCAGGTTTTCACCACGGTGTACGACTACATCCCGGTGGTCGGACCCTGGTTCCGCGACCGTTTCTGGCTGGTGTTCCTGTTGGGCGGGTTAGGTTTGGCCGTACCCATGCTGTGGGTAACCGATACCAAAATCCCGGGTATGCATCTATCTGTGCGTCAAATGTTCGTGCCGCTGGTGGTGACTGCCCTGGTGCTGGCGGTGTTATCCGCAGTGCTCAATCACCCAACGCCGGTGGTTTCTTCTCAGCCAGGATCGCTGCGGGTGGTGACCTATAACATCCAGCAAGGATATGACGAAGTTGGCAAGCGCGCCTACCAGCAGCAGCTGGAAGTTATCCGCGGATTGGAGCCAGACCTGGTCGGATTGCAGGAATCGGATGTGGCGCGGTTTTCCGGCGGCAATGGAGATGTTGTTCGCACCCTGGCGGAAGGCCTGGACATGCACACTTACTACGGGCCAAAAACAGTCAGCGGCACCTTTGGCATTGCTTTGCTCTCGCGATACCCATTGGAAAATCCGCAAACCTTCTACATGTTCAGCGTTGGCGAACAGACGGCAGCCATCAGTGCTGACGTTGTGGTCGGCGGCACACGGTTTCATGTTCTGGTCACCCACCTTGGCAACGGCGGTCCGATCATTCAGCAGCAGCAGGTCCTCGAAGAACTGGCGGGCAAGCAGAATGTGATCGCCATGGGTGATTTTAACTTCAGGCCAAGCACCGAGCAGTATGCGCTGACCACCCAAACACTAGACAGTGCCTGGGTTTTAGCCGGCTCGCCGCTGACTGCCGGCCTCGACCCGGAACGCTTGATCGACCACATATTCGTCTCGCCGGGGATGAAGATCACCTCCGCCGAATATATTGTCTCGCCAGTGTCCGATCACCCGGGTTTGCTGGTCGAAATTGAGCCTTAAACAGGCAATATCCGGCAATTGACCCCCAGTTTCACGGATGCGCTTGAATATTGAGGATTATTGAGTATATTTATTTATAATTATGTGACAGGTACGCCAAGCGCTGGAGTTGTATGCGGGGTTTTCGTCCAGTGACCCGGCAGATGCTATCTCTGGCAGAAAGAGGTCAATATGAAAATCAGGGCATGGATGGGTGTAAAAGCAGTCGTGTCGCTCATCACCGGACTGGGATTCCTGCTGGTTCCAGCAGCAGCATTGTTACTACTTGGAGCCGAAACCGATGCGGCCGGGTTGGCTTTATCCCGCTTCTTCGGCGCAACCATGTTTTTGGTTGGACTGATCTTGTGGCTGACCCGCTCCGTTCATGAGGCACATTATATGCGCATGCTGGCCAGCGCCGTATTTGTTGGAGATGCCCTGGCGGTGATTGTGGCGGTGCGGGAAACGCTTTCTGGCACGATTAACGCTTTCGGGTGGGTAATCGCGGCTCTCTATTTGGTCTTTTGCCTGGCATTTGGTTACAGTCTGCTGCGCATCTCGGAACCTGTCACCACGCCGTGAGTCAGACGCCGGATTTATCGACACCGGAAGCGGTTCACCGCTATTTCAGCGTCTATTGCTTCAACCACACCTGGGACCTGCTCGACAAGGTCGACCGCACCGCCGAGGAAGATGAAGCCATGCTGCAAACT
Organism: Bellilinea sp.; assembly: GCA_036514835.1. Taxonomy (GTDB): domain Bacteria; phylum Chloroflexota; class Anaerolineae; order Anaerolineales; family Anaerolineaceae; genus Bellilinea. Next base: position 5,571 of record DATBWK010000223.1, on the reverse strand, counting down.
TGCCTGGCTTCATTGTGGCATTGGAATCAGCGGCCGGATTGTACCGATAAAAATAAATCCGTCGGCGCCTGGCAGGCTGCGCGGGTATATGCGGTACTCAAACAACCGGAGAATGCCCGCCGTTATGCCCAAATGGCGCTGGATTTTTCCATCGGCCAGCCGCCCTTCTACCAGGCTTATGCCTATGAGGCTCTGGCACGCGCGGAAGCTTCTGCCGGAAATCGCGCACAGGCAGAGTGGTGTATTGAGAAAAGCAGCGAGCTGGCAGAGCTAGTCGAAAAAGCCGACGACCGTAAATTAATTCTGGACGACCTCAAAACTATTCTATAAATTTAAATATCACCGCTACCTAATGTGACTGGAACTCTACCCTGAGTCACACCCCCGCGGACCTTGCAGCGCTTATATTTGAAATAAAGCGCGTCGTGCCATCGGGAAAGTCTGTTTATCCGCGGATTTCCCGCCTGCGCATGAAATTCTTGTAAACCACGGGGGATTGCCAGTGTATGGCACCTGCCGGCATACAGGGAGGGATTTTGAGCATCGACAAACCACGGGTGGTGCTTTTTGGCGCCTCCGGCACCATGGGATACGAAGTATTTAAGGAATTATGGGAGCGGCGTACGGCGATTGAGATCACGCTGCTGCTGCTGCCAGCCGGGCGCGAGAAAAAATTATTTTCAGCCTACGAAAAAGCTGCCGGGATTCATTCCATACCTGGCTGCGGCATCGTCGAAGGGCAGGGTCTGAAAATCGTGTGGGGGGACGCCACCTGCTATGCTGATGTGGTGGAGTCTATTCGCGGCGCCGATTGGGTATTGAATGCCATGGCATTCATCTCGCCGGCAGCCGATTACTATCCCGAGACCGCCCGGGCGGTGAATACTACCGCGGTGCAGCACATTGTCAATGCCATCCAGGCCGAGCCGGACGGTGCCGCGCGCATCCGGTTGGTGCATACCTCCACGGTGGCTGCCACCGGCGACCGTCCACCCCCCATCCATTGGGGGCGGGTGGGAGATCCACTCAAACCGTCCATTTTCGATTTCTACGCGGTCACCAAAATTGCCGGCGAACGCATTGTGTTGGAGTCCCAGATTCGGCATTGGGCCGTGCTGCGCATGACTTTCATTATGCCAACCCGCTTCGATGCCCTGCTGCGCTTGCGCGACCCAATCATGTTCCACATGCCCATCAACGCTTTTATGGAAAATATCTCGTCCAGCGATGCCGGTTACGGCATGGTCAACACTTTGGAAATCCCGGACGATTCGGATTTCTGGCGGCGGGTGTATAACATGGGCGGCGGTCCCGGTATGCGCATTTCGGCTGCCGATTACCAGAACCTGGCGGTGCAGCTGCTGGGTTTGTCGGGGATTCAAGCGGTCAGCGAGCGGAAGTGGTTCGCGCTGCGCAATTTTCACATGCAGTTTTATCTCGACAGCCTGCAGGCCAATGCTCACCTGCATTATTGGCGAGATGATATGCAAACATACAAGCAAAAACTGCTGAACAATACGCCGTTTGCTTTCAAGTTGTTGCGTTTCTTCAGCCGCCGGTTGGCGGGCTTCAGGGAATTTATCGAGCAGAAGGTTTACACGATTCTGAAGCGTCTGGCGGGTGAACACCGCAACGGACCGTTGAAATGGTATTCGGAACGCAATGACGCGCGCATCAGTGCTTTTTATAAAGATTATGCGGAATACGAATCGATAGCCGATTGGGGTATCGATATGCCCAACACCGATCCCCAGCAGGCTGCTTTGATTCTGGATCACGGCTATGATGAAGAAAAGGTGCAGCTTGAGTTGGCAGACCTGCAGCATGCAGCAGCCTACCGCGGCGGTGAGTGCCTGTCGATGGAGTGGGGCGGCGGGCTGTATACGCCGATCCAGTGGCGCTGCGCCCGCGGGCACAGCTTCCAGGGCACGCCGTACACCATCCTCAAAGCCGGTCACTGGTGCCCGGATTGTCTGCCACCCGCCTGGAATTATGACGAGGAAGCCCGGCTCAATCCGTTTTTCGCCCAGGTATGGTACCCTAATCACTCAGCCGGTGAAGCCAATGTTTATCCGGCTGAATGCGTACTGGATATCGCTGGTGCGGATCGGGACGAGGGATAGCCCTTCCCTAGTAATCAAGCAATCGTGCGGCTCGAGAGTCGCCCCTAAGATACTTTCCAACTGAATTTTTCATACTGAGGTTATTATGACCGCTTATGTCGTGGTTGACATTACCATCACTGACCCCGCGCTTTACGAGGAGGTCAAACGGCGCACCCCGCCGATCGTGGCGCAGTACGGCGGGCGATATCTGGCCCGCGGCGGCCATACAGAATCTTTACACGGCGAGTGGAAACCGGAGCGCCTGGTGCTGCTGGCATTCGACAGCCTGGAGCAAGCCAAAACCTGGGAAGCGTCACCGGAATACAGTGCGGTCAAACAAATTCGCGACCGCTGCGCCAGGGTCAATATGGTGATGTTGTCGGGTATCGAGTAGCGCAAATTTTGTGATTTGCGCTGCATCGACACATGCTATTTTCAATTAATAAAAAAACAACCCCGCTTTGCGGCGGGGCTGTTCCAGGTTCATTGCGGGATTAGAGTACTGTGACGTTCGCGGCCTGCAAACCCTTTGGACCTTTTTCAATAGTGAATTCGACCTTCTGGCCTTCTTCCAGGGTGCGGTAACCCGTGCTCTGGATTGCGCTGAAGTGAACGAAGACGTCCGGGCCATTCTCACGAGCCAGGAAACCATAACCTTTGGTGCTGTTGAACCATTTGACGGTTCCGGTAACACGTTCTGACATTCTGTAAATCTCCTTGTATCAAAAACAAAAAATCTTAATAGCGACCTTGTCCGCCGCTACCACCACGACGATCACCACCGCGGTTGCCTTGACCACCGCGGTCATAACCACCGCCGCCACCACCACCGCGGCGAGGTCCACCGAAGCCGCCGCCACCGCGCCCAGTTTCTTCTTTGGGGCGAGCGACATTGACCTTAAGGTCCCTTGAGTCGAGCGAATAACCATTGAACATGCGAATGGCATTTTCTGCTTCAGCCTGGTTGCTCATCTGCACAAAAGCAAACCCTTTAGAGCTGCCCGTCATGCGGTCCTTAATTACGTCAACAGCTACTACAGTTCCAGCCTGGGCAAATAACGTGCGCAAACCGTCTTCTGTCGTATTGTACGAGAGGTTCCCAACGTATAGTTTGGTTTCCATTCCTGCTCGAGTTCCTAACCTTCCTTATCCTTACTTAAAAAAGCCCGCCAGATCTCTTATTGGCCCGGCGGTTAATGCACAAATCCATGCAGATTGACATTAATATACCACACATTTAAAAAAATGGTTGAAATTAAGTCAAGGGTTTTTTCTAAAAATATTTCATTCCATTTTCTTAGTTTTTGCCGGAGATGGAATTGATAAATCCACTTTACAGAAATGATAGGTTTTATCATTGACAGATATGGTAATCTTTTTTTGGGTTTGATAAGATTTAATTCGGTACCACCGCCGCTATCTTTATAAAATTCCACAAATATCAGAATTAGCATTTGCGGAAGGAGGGTCGAAATGAAAATCAATTCTGGTACATCTCAACTGGTGTTATGGTCTGTAGTTACCGGATTAGGCTGGGGATTAGTAGGATATCCACACAATTTTTCCACCATCGATGGATGGAGCGAAGTATTTACTCGCCTCCCGCTATTATTTTTAGGGGGCCTATTTCTCGGCCTTGTAAGTGGCAGCCTGCAGTGGTTTATCTTTCCCGCTGAAAATCTTAAAATCTGGCCCGTGGTAACGTCAGCAGGGTATGGAATCGGCGGTCCTTTAGGATTGTTGCTGGCGGTCGCGATCATCGTCGCTCTCAACCGAATCTTTGGCGGCACCCTGTTTGCAGCCGGATCGAATGAAATTTTATACTATCCCGGAATTTTTCAAATGGGCATAAGCGGCCTGGTTCTGGCTTTCGCACAGTGGTGCTATCTGCGAAAAACGATTACGCGGGTTGAGACAGTAAAATTGGCCCTTTGGCTGCTCGGCAACACTTTGTTCTGGCTATTCGGATCATTAATGATCTTCCTACTGTATGCTTCTGAATGGGCTTTTCGTTATATATTGGTTGGTCTGGTTATCGGTTTGGGAAATGGATTGTTATTTAAATTATCGATGGCTGAGTACTTTTATGAATTTAGAAAAAAGGAGGTAACTTAACAGAAGATAATTCATGTACGATTCAATGACTCTAATTTGAAACCTTTCGTACAAGAGTTTGGGAGGAAACATGAAAACACGATTACTTATTTTATGCACCTTACTAATATTGATATTGCCCACCCATCGGGCTTTCGGAAAATCCAGACCAGAACCGCTACAGCTGTATAAGCATGGCGATTATCAATTCATGCAGCCGATCCAAGAGGGAATAGTTTACAGACTTCCGGAATGTAACCCCGATGATATAAACTCTCCTTGTTACCTAACACTGGAGAAAAAAACAGTAGGTAATGATAAAACTGGTTTATTTAGCCAATCCGCAACTTCTTCTGAAACACTCGAATGTGGGGTTGTCATAAGGAATTACTTAGGCAACGAGGTTCTTAAAATGTGGGAAGACGTGAATGTTGATTGGTGGACAATTAATTTTAGAACTAATTGGGGAAGCAGCGGAACGTGGCGAGTGAATAGCCTTTATTCGTGGAGGGATTTATCAGGCCCGTCTCCAACTCCGAATGGACAAACGTACTACTATGGAAGTAATGCGACGTTTGAACAGTGGGGTACCGCCCTGTATCTTGGTGTTCCATGGGGATCTTCGCCAAAATGGCAGATTGTCCTGGACATAACCGGGAAGCAACAATGGCATTGCCATCTGTATTCCTATCAGCTTTAAAAATTTTTTTTCAACAAAACAAGAAAACCCCGGAATTCCGGGGTTTTCTTGTTTTCAATCATCCACATTTTTTGCAAAATTTTGTAAACTGGCGCCAAAAACCAAAAAATAATCCCTGTGACGATAGAATATTGTTTGACAAATTAGAACATTTATTCTATAATTAACTACATCAACCTGTTAGAGCAATATCAAAGGAAGGCCAGCATGTCACATACCCTATCCATTGTCATGCGGGAGGATCAGCCCGTACTATCGATTCAAACCCGAACCAGCATGAACGACCTCCCAGAAACGATCTTGCAGTCGCTTATGAAGGTCGGGCAATATCTTGAGCGTATTGGAGCACAGCCCAGCGGACCGGCCTTTGTAGCCTATTACAACCTGGATCTGCGCAATTCCTCAGTCGAAATTGGCTTCCCGGTTCAGGAAAATCTGGCTGGCAACGGCGAGGTGATGGCAAACATCATTCCCGGCGGACCCGCTGGCGTATGCCTGTACACCGGCCCGTATCAAGATCTGGCCACGGTGTACCAACAGTTGAACACCTACATTGAGGGTCAGGGGCGCGAACCGACCGGCGTGTCGTACGAGTTTTATCTGAACGACCCGGCGGTCACCCCGCCCAATGAACTGGAGACCCAAATCATATTCCCGTTGGTTGGGGAAAAG
>DATBWK010000222.1:0-2334 GCA_036514835.1 Bellilinea sp. | reverse complement strand
TCGACCAGCACCATCAAAGAAAATCCCAGGATGTACCAGCCGATTACAGCTGCCACTTTGCTTCGCATGTCAAAAAGAGATAGCAATATTAAACTTGAAATCAGCAGGACTATAAAGGAAATAATAAAAAGCATCATGATGAACTAATGGAATAAACAAACATGAATGGATTGGAGGGTTCCCTTACTGCCAGGCTTACCTCCCATTTACAGCCGCAAGTCAAAATTTACTACGCCTGCGGGCTTGATTATAATTCAGGTGCTGAGAACACTTGAAAGAAAATAAATGTGAGGATTAGGTAAAAAATACTATCAATTTCTATCCAAATCATACTAAATGATGATGCGGTGATGCTGAATCCGATTGAAAAGTGTTATAAAATAAAGTGGTAGAACTGGTACGGCAAGCATCCATAAGGAGGTAGAAATGCATCAGGTCCGGCATATCTTACAACTCAAAGGCGATTTCATTTGGACAATTTCGCCAGATGACACGGTTTTCGAAGCTCTGCGTTTGATGGCGACCAAAGGGGTTGGTGCGCTGGTGGTCACCAAGGATGAGAAAATGGTTGGCATCGTCAGCGAGCGCGACTACGCCCGCAAAGTGATTTTGAAGGGTCGAACATCCCGTGATACCCTGGTTCAGGAGATCATGACCTCCGAGGTTTTCACCATCCATCCCGATCAAACCATCGAGGAATGCATGGAATTGATGACGGAAAAACGGGTTCGCCATGTGCCGGTGTTGGAAAACGATCGGCTGGTAGGCGTGATTTCCATTGGCGACGTCCTCAAGGATGTCATATACCATCAGCGCCAGGTGATCAGTGAAATGGAAGACCAGGTGCGCCGGGGAAAACCAGAAGTGATCGAGCCGGCTGTGCCGCGCTTTGCCGGATGGGGTAAGAAACCGGAAGATAAAACGTCCAATTAAGCGAAAATAGGCAAATTGGCGGACCTTATGCTGTTTATCCGGGTAAGGTCCGTTTTTAATTTCATCCTCACCAGCCTGCCAGGTTCATCGCAAGGGGGACATGGTACGTGACCGATAATCTGGAGTAAAATTATTCATCCCGTTTTTCACAGAATATTACCTGGAGGGTACTCTATGTCTGGTCCACGCACCGTTCGCGCGCCACGCGGAACGCAGCTTACCTGCAAATCCTGGTTGACCGAAGCCGTCTACCGTATGATCCAGAACAATCTGGACCCGGAAGTGGCTGAACGGCCATTGGACCTGGTGGTGTATGGCGGACGCGGACAGGCTGCGCGCAGTTGGGAGGCATTCGATGCCATTCTTGAAACGCTGCGTAACCTGGAGGATGACGAAACCCTGTTGGTACAGTCTGGGAAGCCGGTGGCGGTATTCAAATCCCATGCGGATGCGCCGCGCGTACTGATCGCCAACTCGAATTTGGTGCCGCATTGGGCCACCCAGTCGCATTTCGATGACCTGGCTGTCCGCGGTCTCATTATGTACGGTCAAATGACAGCTGGATCGTGGATTTACATTGGCACCCAGGGCATTTTGCAGGGAACCTATGAGACCCTGGCAGCTCTGGCGACTCAAAAAGGTTGGCCGAGCCTCAAGGGAAAATTTGTGCTCACCGCCGGGTTGGGCGGGATGGGCGGCGCGCAACCGCTGGCAGTCAGCATGAACGAAGGGGTGGGGCTAGTGGTAGAGGTTGACCCCGCCCGCGCCCGCCGCCGCCAGGAGATCGGTTACATCGACGATGTGGTCGATACGCTGGAAGAGGCTATGACATTGGTAGAAGATTACACTCAACGCGGCGTGCCGCGCTCAATTGGCCTGGTAGCCAATGCCGCCGATATTTACCCGGAACTGGTGCTGCGTGGGGTAACGCCAGACGTCGTCACCGACCAGACACCGGCACATGACGTGCTGTTTTATGTGCCGAGCGGTTTGAGTGTGGCGGAAGCGGATGAGTTGCGCAAACAGGATGCGAAGGAGTACGAGCACCGCTCGATGCATTCCATGGCAAAGCATGTGGAAGCCATGCTCGAGTTCCAGCGTCGCGGCGCTGAGGTTTTCGACTATGGCAACAACCTGCGTCAACGGGCTTTTGATTACGGGGTTAAGAATGCTTTCGACTTTCCCGGTTTCGTCCCGGCCTACATACGCCCGCTGTTCTGTGAAGGCAAGGGGCCGTTCCGCTGGGTGGCGCTTTCGGGAGACCCGGAGGATATATATCGCACCGATGAGGCCGTAGCCGAGTTGTTCCCGGAAGATGTCCACCTGCAGCGTTGGTTGAAATTAGCGCGAGAACGGGTACCATTCCAGGGACTCCCTGCTCGTATTTGCTGGCTGGGTTAC
>DATBWK010000221.1:0-4262 GCA_036514835.1 Bellilinea sp. | reverse complement strand
TCAGGCTTCCTGAAGATATTTCTTGAACCAGCGCACGATGTGGTTAAGCCGGATGATACGACGGTCGGTACGCCCGTTTCGCGACAGACCGTGGAACTCCTCGGGGAAGCGCACGAACTCGGTATCAACGCCTTGCCGTTTTAGCGCCACAAAGACCTGTTCGCCTTGCTCGATCGGACAGCGCAGGTCCATTTCGTTATGCAGCACCAGGGTCGGAGTCTTGGCGTTGCCGATATAAGCGATCGGTGACCGGTCCCAGTAATATTGCAGGTCTTCGTATGGAGCTTTGTCACTGAGCTCTTGCTGGAACGCCCAGTTGAAATCGCTCGAGCCCCACATCGATACAAAGTTGGAGACACAGCGCTGCGTGACCGCGGCTTTAAAGCGCTGAGTATGCCCGATGATCCAAACGGTCATATAACCGCCGTAACTTCCGCCGGTGACGCCCATACAATTGCGATCAATATACGGCAGTTTGGCAGCATAGTCCGCCCAGGCCATCAAGTCCGAATAATCAGCTCCACCCCAGTTGCGGGCGATAGCACCGGCGTGTTTTTCGCCATAACCGCGTCCACCGCGTGGATTGCAGAAATAAACCACAAATCCCTGTGAAGCCAGGTAGTAGAACTCATGCATGAACAGGAATCCGTACTGGGTCAGCGGTCCGCCGTGGATTTCCATGATGGACGGATATTTCCTGGCAGGGTCAAAGTGCGGCGGTTTGAGGATCCAGCCCTGCAGCTTGTTGCCATCTCCGCCTTTGAACCAAACTTCCTCGATGCTGCCAAGGTCGACCCTGTCCAACCAATCGCGGTTGAGGCGGGTCAGCTGGCGGGGTGTGCCTGGTTTGCCGGACTTGATATCCACCACAAATATTTGAGCCGGGTCGTCCATTGTGCCGAATTTGTAAGCCAATTTAGTCTGATCAGCATTAAAAGACCATCCAGAAAACACTCCCTCAGGCGCTAACCATGGACTGACTTTTTTGGTTTTGACGTCGACCTGATAAAAGAACGATGAGCCGTTGAGCTGAACCGGGAAAAATATCGTTTTCCCATCCTTCGACCAGACAACCGGTCGGGTTTCGGCCTGCCCAACATCATTGATCGTCCAGGCACTGGCGTGCGTGTCGCTGGCTGCGGTCAAATTGACTGCCGGGCCAGAGCCATCCGCTGGCACCACCCAGACGCAGGCATTTCTCCAGCCTTCGCCGACGCCTTCCTGACCATAATAAGCGATCGATTTCCCGTCCGGCGAAAAACCCGGCGCGCCTTTCGAGCCAAGTGGAGTCTCAATTTTTTTCGCATCGCCGCCAGCGAAAGGCAGGATGAACAGATCGTCGTAATCCGGGTTGGCATCCGGCTCAGCGGTGATATTGGAGATATACACAATCCATTTTCCGTCCGGAGAAATATTGGCATCTTGCTGGTCATGCACCGGATGGTCGGTCAGTTGTTTGGCTCTGCCGGTTTTTGCGTCCACAGACCAAAGATGGACTCGCTCCTGCGGCAGGTAGCCGTAACCGTCCAATTTGTAGAATAACCGGTCATAATGCCGGGCTGGCGTGCTCAATTTCTTCAAATCGGGATTTTTCTCGCGTGCCAGGACGTCAGCATCGGTTTTTCGGATGGTACACAGAAAGTTCTTGCCATCCGGTGCCCACATAAAATTATCGATTTCCCCTTCGATTTTAGTCAAAGGGCGGGCTTCGCCGCCGCTGGTGTCGATAATATAGATCTGGGCGGGTTTTTCCTTGTCCCCGCGGTTGGAGATGAAGGCGATTTGCTTTCCGTCCGGCGACCACAACGGGCTGCCATCGGATTGGTCGCCAAAGGTGTATTGGCGCGGCTGACTGCCTGGCGCGGTAGCCACCAGCCACAAGTTGGTGAATTTCTTCTCGGTTTTTTGCTCCACTCGCTGGACTGAATAGATGACATTTTGCCCGGTTGGATCAATGCGGGGAGAGGACAATACCTGGAACTTGTATAAATCTTCAGCTGTGATTGTTCTTTTTGGTTGCGCTGCCATATATCCTCCATACAAAGAAAAAAGATTGAATAATTATTAATGGTCTTCAATAAGGCCATTTACCGGTTAGGAGAAAAGAAATTGCTGATCCATTCCGACAAGCCGCCGGCGGGCTTTTGACCGGTCACCTCTCCGGTTTGACCGTTCACAACCACGTCAAATACCTCGTCTTCGAGTTTGTAGTGGGTGATCCACAGAGGTAATAAAACCAACTCATATGAGTCAACCGCCATGTTTGCAGGGTTTACTCGCAGGTTCGTAATTCGGCTGTCATATTGCAGTGCGATGCGCTCTTTCTCATTTTCCAGAACCTGCTGTCTGGCGCTGAGCGATGCGTCACCGACCGGTATCTGGTAGGTTTCAGCCAGCCAATCGGACAAATAATGTGGATCATATGGCACCAAATCCTTTAGATCATACATACACAGCATGATTCCAGCAACTTCCGGAATGTGCCGGGTTGCATAAACCATAATATCCGGTCGATTCAAGATTTTGGAATCATGGATTGGTGTCCATATCTTGTTTTTTTGAATGCTGCAAGCCCAGGAGAGTTGCCCGCCGACCACAAATTTCCATACCGGAACGTAAATTCCAGCCGGGACATCCACCGACGGCGGTTCTTCGAATTTTTCACTGCTAAACCAGGCAATTAGCCTCTCGCGGACCTGTTTCAAAGAAATTTTGAAAGGAATCAATCTCGCTGGTTGAATAATTTCTTTTTCTCCGGTCATCCCGGAGGCGTAGCTGGATCCGCAGTATGGGCAATTCGTGCTGAGCACCCGGGCTGGCATGTGAAATTCCGCCCCACAACCCTGACAGGTCGTGATACTGGCACGATTCGGCGTCAAATGACCGACGGATGTGGCCATGGCAGCCGTAAAGTTTGCATCAGAGTGCTGCGAAATCCGATTCTTGAGCCCGCCAACGGCGCGCTTTGAGCCGCAGTTTTCACACTGTAATTCTTTGCCGTCGGCGGAGTAGATCATCCGCGCACCACAGGCCGGGCAGGAGAAGCGCCGTGCCTGAGATTGGATTGGCTCGGCAGCTATCCGTGGTTGGAGTTTATCGGGATTAATGATTTCGGCAGGATTCAATGCGCCGGTAATCTCAGCCATCTTTCGACGCGCGCGGGCATCTCCCGGGTTGCGCGCCAGAACCTCGCCCAGGTAACCACTTTGTTCAGCCGGATTTTCGCTTAATTCAGCCAACCACAGCCAGGCTTCGGATTGTTCCTCCGGAGTTGGCTCCAACCCGAGCAGCCGGGTTAAATAACGCTTTGCATCAGATTTGTCGCCTGACTTGGCTGCCGCGACGCCGCGCACCAGCAGGTCGTGGGTCATTGCAGACATGGTGTCCCCATTTAGGCCTGTATGGACGATTGAACCTTATTATAGGCATTTATTCCGGACTTGGCTGTAAAAGAATCCGATTGAAAATGGTTTCCAAACGCTGCTGGAATATCTGGGTGGACTCGGCGGTGAGCAGACTGGTCAGTTCGTCGCGGTCCGGTTCATATGGCTGAAGCAGCCGTTTGGCATATTTCCGGTACAAAATATTTCCCCGCTCGGCCCCATAATAATTGAGCATGGCGCCGTAATGTGTCAATAACAGCTGGCGGACGGATGAGGGAGGGATTTGATCGCGCTCCAATCCGGAGAAAATCCACGGATTTTCGAGCGCCGCTCGACCGATCATGACCGCATCACAGCCGGTGGAATCCAATACAAATTGCACGTCTGCCACGGTAGCGATGTCGCCATTGGCAATGACCGGGATGGTCAAAGCCTTTTTGATTTCGCCGATTGGCTCCCAACGAGCTGCACCTGAATAAGCTTGCACCCGGGTGCGCCCGTGAACCGCCACCAGGCTGCCGCCGTTATCCTGAATGGTTTTAGCGACTTCGAGGTAATTCAGGGACGAATCATCCCAGCCCAGCCGGATTTTGCCGGTCACCGGCACGGGCAAGGCTTTGGTCATTGCCGCGAAAATAGCGCCTATTTTGGCCGGCTCGCGCAGCAGCGCAGCTCCGGCTCCGCGGTTGGTGACACATTTCGCCGAGCATCCCAGGTTGACGTCAATAATATCCGGGTGGTATGGCAGCAGCCGGCGGGCTGCTTCTACAATCCGCTGCGGATCGTCGTCGAAGATTTGGAAGACCACCGGGCGTTCAAATTCGGAGTATTGCAGCCGGCGTTCTAAATGGGGATGCCCATTGATGATGTCGATGGCGT
>DATBWK010000220.1:0-13054 GCA_036514835.1 Bellilinea sp. | reverse complement strand
TCAATTGTTATTGATCCTGGGCGGTATGATCGTATTGGCGGCGGTGATCGCGGTGGTGACTTTTCGCTATTGCGATAAGCAGGCGCGCGAACGCGGCTACATCGACCGCACTACCAATTACTAACCGGCGGAGCGGAGTGTACGTGAATTTTCCGCTGTCACAATAATGGTATTATTCTGCCATGACTGATTGGTCCAAAAACAAAACCATTACCGCTGAAAATCAGGATACCGCCCGCACGGTGCTCACTGAAATCCGCAGCGGACGGGATGTGATCAAATCCATCCGGCGCCACCCGCTTCCCGACGGCGGCTACCTGGCTAAGTCGGTGTTGGTGGCGGCCTATCACAGCCTGGTTGACAGCGGTGACTGGGCTGCCGACGCCGACCTGTTGGCGCGCATCCGCATGAAACCGGTGCGCACCCTGTCTGGTGTGACTACCGTCACCGTCTTGACCAAGCCCTATCCCTGCCCCGGCAAGTGCATCTTCTGCCCGACCGATGTGCGCATGCCTAAATCCTACCTGCCGGATGAACCCGGCGCGGCGCGCGCCTTCCAAAACGATTTTGACCCCTATGCCCAGGTGCGCTCGCGCCTGGATTCCTACCTGGCGAACGGCCACCCGATCGACAAGATTGAACTGCTGATTCTTGGCGGTACCTGGTCCTCTTACCGCCGCGACTACCAGGAATGGTTCGTCCTGCGCTGTTTCGACGCCATGAACGAGGTCGATTCGGCCAGCCTGACCGACGCGCAACAGTTGAACGAAACCGCTGCCCACCGCAACGTCGGCCTGGTGATCGAAACCCGCCCCGACGAGATCACGCCCAAAGAGCTGGCCTGGCTGCGCTACCTGGGGGTCACCAAGGTCCAGATGGGTGCGCAGTCGCTGGATGACCGTATTTTGGAACTCAATCAGCGCGGGCACACGGTAGCCGAGACCCTTCAGGCCACAGCGCTGCTGCGTGCCGGCGGCTTCAAGGTGGTGTTGCATTGGATGCCCAATTTGCTGGGCGCCACCCCTGAATCGGACCGCGAGGATTTCGTAAAGTTGTGGCAGGGGTACTGCCCTGACGAGATCAAAATTTATCCGTGCCAACTGCTCGAGAATTCTGACCTGTATGCTTACTGGCAGCGTGGCGAGTACCATCCCTACACCACCGAACAGTTGGTGCAGCTGATCGCCGACGTAAAGCTCTCCATCCCGGCTTACTGCCGCGTCAACCGTGTCATTCGTGACATCCCGTCCACCCACGTGGTGGAGGGCAATCGCCGTACCAGCCTGCGTCAGGACGCGCTGGCCGAGTTGGCTGCCCGCGGGCAGTCCTGCGGCTGCATCCGCTGCCGCGAGGTGCGCGGCGAAAAAGTCGATACGGATACGCTGCGCATGGAGGATCTGACATACCCGGCTGCGTACGCCGAGGAGCATTTCCTGCATTATTTGACCCCCGAAAGCCAAATCGCCGGCTACCTGCGCTTATCGCTGCCCCAACCCGGTGCGCCCGAGACAGGAATGCCAGACCTGACCGGGGCAGCTTTGATCCGCGAGGTGCACGTCTACGGGCAATCGCTGCCGGTAGGCGGCGGGCAGGAAGGCGCGGCGCAGCATGTTGGTTTGGGTACCCGCCTGCTGGAAGAAGCCGAACGCATCGCCAAAGAACACGGTTTTGGGCGTATGGCGGTCATTGCCGCCATCGGCACCCGCCGTTACTACCAGGCGCGCGGCTTTGACTGCGGCGAGCTGTATTTAGTGAAGAGCCTGTAAAATATCTGTGCGTTGCACCTTAGGGTGCAGTCTGTTTGCAAATAACTAATCCAGCAACTTCTTTATTTTCTCTGATAGCTCTGGCAAATCATGAGTCACGGTTCGCCAAATAATTGGCAGACTTACGCCAAAATACTCATGGATCATGATGTTCCGCATTCCCCGCATTTCTAACCAACCCAGATCGGGGTAACGTTCCTGGATAGACTCGGGAATGTATCCGGCCGCTTCGCCGATAACTTCAAAATTTCGAATTACCGCATCCACCGTCTTGGCATCATTTTTGAATGCTTCATATGTCATCCCAGCGGTGAATTCCTCTATTTTTTCAATGCACGTCAGAATATCAGAAACTCTTAATTTCCAATCCCGACCTGCAGATTTAGCGGACATAGATGACTTCCTTGAGAATTCGTTCTCGCAGGGCTGGATGAAGCGCATCGGGCGTGACTAAATCAACCGGGCAGCCAATCCATTTTTCGAGGTTTAGCTTTATTCGCACAAATCCGAATAGCCCAATTGGACGATCGAACTCAACCAGGATGTCAACATCACTGAATTCAGTGGATTCGCCACGGGCAACTGACCCGAAAACCGCCAAGTCTTTGACGCCGCGTTCTCGCAACTCAAGCTGGTGGGTAGCAAGGATGCTTAAAACTAATTCTCGCTTCATTGCACACTTTTCCTGCGTTGAGTATAGCTGATTTTTCGCCTGCAAGGTTTGCACAACCTATGCCGGTTGGTACACCGCGTCTCGCTTCGCTATGACCGGTAAATTTATCCCGCCCCTGACACCTAAACCGGGTCACTAGACACGCGCTCCCTTACCGGCGTAAAGCTGAAGCGGTGCATTGCGCACGGTCCGATCTCGTCCAACCCGGCGCGGTGAATAGCCGTCCCGTAGCCTTTGTTCAAGGCAAACCCATAACCCGGGAAGGTTTCTTCCATCTCGATCATCACCGCATCCCGCGCTGTTTTTGCCAGCACGCTGGCTGCCGCGATGCTCAATGATCTGGCATCCCCTTTGATCAACGCCTGCTGAGGAATATCCACCCCCGGCAGCCGAACTGCATCCACCAGCAGGTGCTGCGCCGGGCTGTTGCAGGCGGTCAGCGCCCGTTCCATCGCCAGACGCGTGGCTGGCACAATTCCCAAAGCATCCACCTCGTGTGACTCGGCGAAGCCCACCCCCCAGGCTAACGCCGCTGACCGAATCTGCTCTGCCCACACAGCCCGCTGACGCGAGGTCATCACTTTGGAATCACGCACACCGCGCAGCCGCTCGAGCAGCCCCTTCACCGGCATACCTGCCGGTAAAATAACTGCTCCCGCCGCGACTGGTCCTGCCCAGGCGCCGCGCCCGGCTTCGTCCAGTCCGGCTACCGCAGACAGCCCGCTTTCCCACACCTGGACCTCAAAACGCAGGTCCGGGTGCTTCGGGACCTCAACCTTTGGCAGGCGCCGCATCGTAGACTCCGCGCCGTGCATTTCGGCGGATGCGCACCAAATCCTGAAACATCACCCAGGCGTCCTGTGCCATACGTACTTTGGAATCAGCGTTGTAATACCACGGCACACCGATTTCAGTGATCGTATATCCATGCACGCGCGCGATGTACAACACCTCTACATCGAACGTCCAGCCAAAGATCGTCTGGCGTCGGAAAACCGTTTCGGCTGCGTCGTCGCGGAACAGCTTAAAGCCGCATTGGGTATCCTGCAGCCCCGGCAGAGCGATCCAGCGCACCAGGGTATTAAATATCCGCCCCGAAAGGTGCCGCATTTCCGGTTCGCCGTAACGCACTGCGCCCGGCACTTCCCTTGAAGCAATCACCACCTGCGGGTCTGGCACCTGAGGCGGCAGGAAACGGTTGATTTCGCTAATGGGCATCGAAAGGTCGGCGTCGCCGAAGAACCGGTATTTTCCCTGTGCCGCCAGCATACCGGTTCGTACCGCCCGCCCTTTGCCGCGCTGATCTTCATGCAGCGCTCGAATCGCCGGATTGCGGCTGGCGAAGTTCTGGGCAATTTCCAGAGTGCGGTCGCTGCTGCCATTTTCGACCACCAGCACCTCGGCTGAGTAGTTTTGCTGACTCAAAAAACCCTGGATGGTCTCCAGGGTACCCGGCAGGCGGGTTTCTTCGTTGTAAGCGGGAATGATGATGGAAAGCAGCGGAGAGGTCAATGCTCGACCATTTCTTGCTCTAAGTGGGATCAGCCCGCGATTACAGCGGTCAGAATAGAGGCGCTTCTTGGAGTTCGATTTTTGAATCCGGACTTGTACTGGTGACCAGCTTTTCTTTGCCGCCATTGCTCGTCAGCTGCACCCTGGAAAACACATCAAAGGTGCCGCCCAGGTAAGCCAGGCGCTCGCCGATCACAAATTTTTCGCCTTTTTTAACACGCTTGACCAGGTCGTCACGCTTGATCAACATGTGATCGGACCAGGTTGGACCGTGCCGTTCGAAGAAACGCGCGATCTCGATTTCCCCATCGGCGCTCCGGCGCACGGCTTCGATCATTCCGTCATATTTCTTGGATTCGGCTGCGGCGTTCTTTTGGCGTGAGAAAAATCCCATTTTGATGCACCGTCGACTTTGAGAATTTGTCTGGATTCCCCAATAATAGTCGGGGTGGGCGGACTCGAACCGCCGACCCCCGCGTCCCAAACGCGGTGCGCTGCCAACTGCGCTACACCCCGGCAGACACGAGTATAATCGGAACAATGGAGAGACGTCAAGCCAAATGGCGGGGGCGCTGCTGCCAGGGGGTATGCTTCAGCTTCCTATTATTAATACTTGCTGCCTGTACCCCGTGGGTGCCGTTGGCGGCGCCCGTCGAAGCATTGCCGCAGCCAACCGGCACAGCCTACCAACCGGCTACCGTCACACCCAGCCCGCTGCCAACCCTCCCCCCAACCGCAACGACTGACCCCGGCTGCACCGATACCCAGGGCACACTGATTGACCAGTCCATTGAATCAGAATCGGTCGGAAAAGCCGTACCGTTTATCGTGTATACACCGCCTTGTTATGATCCACAGGCCCAAATCCGTTATCCAGTAGTATACATGTTCCACGGACAAAGTTACACCCAGGATCAATGGGTGCGGCTGGGAATGCCCGCCGCTGCGGACAGGCTGATCACCGCCGGCGAGCTGCCGCCGTTCCTGATCGTCATGCCGTACGAAGAATTCAACCTGCACAACCCCTTTGAAAAGGGCTTTGAAAAAGCAGTCATCGAGGAAATCATCCCCTGGGTGGATGCCAACTTTGCCACCTGCACCCAGCGTCCCTGCCGCGCCATTGGCGGGCTCTCGCGCGGCGGCTCCTGGGCGCTGTATCTGGGCATCGCCCACTGGGAGATGTTTGGCTCGATTGGCGCCCATTCCACTGCCCCGTTTTTTGGCATGGACGGTTGGCTCTCCTACTACCTTGGCAAAATGGGTAAGGAAAATTTTCCGCGCCTGTATGTCGACTTTGGCGAAACGGATTCGCTGCTTTCCTACATGACCGAGTTCCAAAAAAAGCTGGACGGTTATAAATTGGATTACGAATTCCATCTACGCCCTGGCAACCACACCGAGGAGTATTGGTCGGCGAACGTGGAGGAATACCTGCGCTGGTATTGGAAGTTGTGGAGTCCGGCAGAAGAATGAACCTCTGGCTTTACAAAACAATCCAATAGCGCCGAACCAGCTGACCGCCCTCATCTGCCACCACTTTATTGATTAGCTTTCCGCCGTTCTTCTCAATCACCCGCGCCGACGCGATATTGGTTTCGTCGCAGGTGACCAGCACCCCGGTCAAGCCCAGCCCGCGCGCTTCTTCCAGCGTCAGATTCAACAGCAAAGTGGCATAACCTTTACAACGCTGCGATGGGCGAATGTCGTAGCCAATGTGACCGCCCTCATTTTCCAACATGGGCGTCAGGGAGTGCCTTAACCGGCTCGAGCCAATCAGATAACCACCGTCACGCACCAGGAAAAACACTGACTGCGGCACCCTCCCGGGCAGCAATCCCTCGCCCAGCAATTCCGCCTGTTGCTTGTGCAGCATAGCCGCAAATTCTTCCCAGGTCATCTCTGGAGTGATATGCGCGTAGCGCGGCTCGCCGGCGGCGCTAAATTCAGCCGCATAATCGATCAGCGCATCGCGCATGTCGGGACGCAAGGTGGTTAATGTCAGGATGGAATCGTCCATAGCCTTCAATACAACCTGGCAGGGAAGAGATTTGTTCAACTTGCTTCCGCTAAAGGGATAGCCAATTGTATCAGGGCATCGCCGGAGATAAAGCCCAGCCGTGAGCTCTGATATAATGCCACCAGGCTTTACACGGCTATTTCTGATGATCTATTCCCCCCTGCAAACCGCAAATTTCAGCCTGGCAGCCCTGTTGATTCTGCTGCTGCCCGGCCTTGCCTGGCTCGTCTGGTCGCGTACCCGCCGCGGATTTTTAGCCTTGCTGGCCGACGCGGTCGGGATTTCTGTTTCATTGACCGCGCTGACCGCTTTGGCTGGTTTCTACCTGGATAGCCGCTTTACCCGCCCGCTGTTGATCGGGCTGTACGGGCTGTGTGCCTTGGTGCTTCTTATAGGGCTCGTCTGGCGGGCGACCCGTGCACAGGCTCTTCGTCCTATTCACTGGAAAGGGCTGCTGCTCGGTTTATTAGGCGCTGCTGGCGTCCTGGGCATCATCATCTGGCGTTTGTATCAGGCGCGCACGCTGATTCTGCCGGCCTGGGTCGATTCGGTTCATCACACCCTCATCGTGCGCATCCTCATGGAAAACGGCGGGCTGCCTGCTACGCTGCAGCCTTATCTTCCGGCTGAATTTAGCTACCATTTTGGGTTCCATGGTTTGGCGGCTTTATTTGCCGGCATCACCGGCAGCGAGCCGGCGACCACGCTGCTGTGGTTTGGTCAGCTGCTGAATGCGCTGATCGCATTGTCGGTTTTCCGTTTGGCAACGGAAATTTGGGGTGACTGGCGCCGTGCCATCCTGGCAGCTTTATTGGTCGGGTTTGGGCTGCATATGCCAGCCTACTACCTGACCTGGGGACGCTACACATTAATCACCGGTTTGCTGCTGCTGCCACTGGCCATGGCAGCCTTGCTGCGCATCTCCCGCCAACCCCATGACCGGTCCGCGATAATTATCGCTATTCTGCTAACCACGGGGACGGCGCTCAGCCATTACACCGCCTTGCTCCTGCTGGGTTTCTTCACACTGATTCTGGTGGTTGTCAGCCTGCTGCAACCACCCATCCATGAAAACAATCAGCGCTTGCCGCGCTGGTCATCCGTTTGGCAAGTGGTGCTGGCTGCGGGGATTGGCGTACTGCTGGCTTCTCCGTGGTTGCTGCGCACCTGGCAGCAATTAGGCAGCCAGGCAACCGTTGGCGTGGTATCGCCCCTCGATTCCGGCCAGGCTGGCTACTTTGACTATATCCTGTATCTGCTAGGACCGACCCATAATGTCGTTTGGCTGCTCATCGCCGCGGCCGGGTTGCTTTGGGCGCTGCTGCGAAAACCCGCCAGCCTGCTGGCCTGGTGGGGGTTGCTGCTGTCCTTGCTCACTTTGCCGTGGGGCTTGCGCCTGGGTCCCTGGCGCCCGGATCACATGGCTATCGTGCTGTTCCTGCCCGCCTCACTCCTGGCTGCTGACCTGGTTTTTATTTTGGTGGCATGGGTTGGGCGGCTGCGCTGGGCTTGGCCAAAACGACTCGTTCAGGCAGTAATCTTGTTGGCTGTTGGTGCTGGTATGATCTGGAGCGCCTGGCAAACACGCAGTATTCTCAACCCGGATACAGTGTTTATCGATCCGGCAGATCTGGACGCCTTGAACTGGGTGCGGGAAACCACTCCACCGGATGCCCGCTTCATCATCAACACCACCCCCTGGATGGGCAGTATGTATCGCGGTATCGATGGCGGTTATTGGCTGCTTCCTTATGCTGGCCGCCAGACCATTTTACCGCCCGTGATGTATACTTATGCTGAACCGGAATACGTCGCGCAAGTTGAACAGCGGGCTGAAAAAACCAGTGAATTGACTTCCTGTGATGCCGGTTTTTGGACCCTGGTTGAAGATTTTAAAGCCAATTATGTCTATGTGCGCGGTGATCGGGGAAGTATGCGGTCCGACGCTCTCGCCAGCTGCGCGCAGTTGGTAAATGTGTACCGGCAAGGTGGTGTATCGATCTACGAAATTGTCAGATAATGTTGTTCGGACAAATTTACCCTATTTTGTGAAATTTACCACCAAGGGCAGGATTATGATATACTTGCCCAAATAAGACAATCCCCGTAAAAATTGAAAGGATGGCGATGGCTCAGCAATATCTGCCAATATTGGTCATCTTTGCGGTCGGTACGCTGATCGCCTTAATTGCACTCGCGCTGGGAATGATCTTTGGGCCACGCCGGCCCACAGCCCGAAAATCCGCCCCTTATGAATCGGGCATGGTTCCTTATGGTCCTGGCCGCCGCCGCATATCGGTCCGCTATTACTTGATCGCCGTCCTCTTCATCCTCTTCGATATCGAAGTGGTTTTTGTCGTTTCCTGGGCAGTTGTGCTGCGCAAGCTGGGAACATACGGCTTGATCGCGATGCTCATCTTTCTACTCGTTTTAGAGGTAGCTCATTTATATGCCTGGAAGAAGGGAGCATTGGAATGGGATTAGAGGCGAAGACTGGCAATATGGGCGTTGTGACCACTACGCTTGAAAATGTGGTTAATTGGTCGCGCACCAATTCAATGTGGCCGTTGCTTTTCGGCCTGGCTTGCTGCGCCATTGAGATGATGGGTGCCCAGGCCAGCAGCTACGATCTTAGCCGCTTCGGCATGGAACTCAACCGCGCCAGCCCGCGGCAGTCAGATTTGATGATTGTGGCCGGGCGCGTCTCGCGTAAAATGGCGCCGGTGCTGCGCCAACTGTACGATCAGATGCCGGACCCAAAGTGGGTGCTGGCTATGGGTGATTGCGCTTCCTGTGGCGGTGTTTTTAACAATTACGCGGTTGTCCAGGGAGTAGATGAGGTGGTACCGGTGGACGTATATGTTTCCGGTTGCCCGCCGCGTCCCGAAGGTCTGATTCACGGACTATTGACCCTGCACGAAAAAGTTAAAAAAGAAAAAATCACTCACTGGGCTTAAAGTCTGAGCCCGCGGACGGCCTGGCGAAGGATAATGCCGGGCAAAGTAATTCTTACCTGACGGGATAGGCTGAAGCCAATGAATGAGACGCTTGAGCGAATTTCAAAAGACATGCAGGAACGTTTCGCGGCGGAAATTTCCGAATACGCCGGCGATTCCACTGTGATTTTAACGCCGGAATATGTGTTGGATGCGGTTCAAACCCTGCGCGACGAGTACCACTTCAATATGCTGGTCGATATCACTGCCGTCGATTACTGGCCGGATCAGGAATCGCGCTTCCATATGGTTTATCACCTGTATTCGATGCTGAACAATCTGTTCATCAGGTTGCGCGTGCCGCTGAATGGCAATGCACCGCATCTGCCCACTGTCGAAAAGCTGTATCCAGCCGCCAACTGGAAGGAGCGCGAGGTCTGGGACATGTTTGGCATCACTTTTGACGGGCATTCCGACCCGCGCCGCATTGTAATGCCGTACGACTGGCAGGGGCACCCGCTGCGTAAAGATTATCCGCTGGGCTACGAAGAAGTGCAGTTCACTTTTAACGCCGCGGAAATAGACAAGCGCAAGCCCTACGCCAAAGAATAACAGCCGAGGCCGCCATTATGACGAATATCCGTGAAGTAACCGTTGATGAGCTGCGCCACCTGGTATCCGACCGGGCGATGACCGGCGAAACCATGCTGCTGAATATGGGCCCTCAGCATCCCAGCACCCACGGCGTGCTGCGTCTGCTGCTGGAGTTGGACGGCGAAATCGTGGTTAACTGCATCCCCGACATTGGCTTCCTGCACACCGGCGTCGAGAAGAACATGGAGTCCAAGACCTACCTGAAGGCCGAAGTGATGACCGACCGGTTGGATTATCTGAACTCGATTGGCAACAACCTCACATACTGCCTGGCGGTAGAAAAGCTGGTCGATCTGGACGTACCGGTTCGCGCCCAGGTGCTGCGTGTCATTCTTTCTGAGTTGCAGCGTATTTCGTCGCACCTGCTGTGGCTGGGTACCAGCTGCCTGGATCTGGCTGCCATGTCTGTCTTTCTGTACGCCATGCGCGAACGCGAGATGATCCTGGACGTGATGGAAATGATCTCCGGTCAGCGCATGATGACCACCTACATCCGCCCCGGCGGTGTTTGGCGCGATGTTCCGCCCGAATTTGTCCCAGCCGTGCAAAAAATTGTGGACGTAATGCCGGGCCGTGTCGCGGAATACGAATCGATGCTCACCAACAACCTGCTTTTCACGGAACGCACCCAGGGCATTGGTGTGGTTTCCGCTGAGGATTGTGCCCGCTACGGGCTCAGCGGCCCAGTCATCCGCGGTTCAGGCGTGGCCTTCGATCTGCGCAAAGCCCAGCCTTACAGCGGCTACGATCAGTATGATTTTGAGGTGCCGACCTACGACACCGGTGATATCTACGGACGTTACATGGTACGTATGGAAGAGATGCGCCAGTCGGTTCGTATCGTGCGCCAGGCGCTGTCCAGACTTCCCGCCGGACCGGTGCAGAGTTCCAACCGTAAATTCGTCCCCCCGCCGCGCTCGGAAATTGGCACCAGCATGGAAGCGCTCATTCACCACTTCAAACTGTGGACGGAAGGCTTCCCGGCGCCGAAACAATCCGTCTTTGCCACCACTGAAAGCCCGCGAGGCATCCTGGGCGTATTTTTGGAAGGCGACGGCGGTCCAAAGCCGTATCGCGTCCATTATGTGACCCCTTCATTTATCAACCTTCAATCCATGCCGCTGCTCACCCGCGGCCACTTTGTGGCGGATGTGGTTGGCGTCATCGGCAGCATTGATATTGTTCTGGGAGATGCAGACCGTTGAACGAACTGCTTGCCAAATACCCCAAAGAAATCGATATGATTCTGGCCAAGTATCCGCCAGAATACAAACGTTCGGCGGTCATGCCGCTGCTGCACCTGGCTCAGGCCGACCCCGGCTATGTGACCACCCAAGCGCTGCAGGATATTGCCGAAATTTGCGAAATTTCGATCACCGAGGTCGGTTCGATCGTTGGCTTCTACACCCTGTATTACGATAAACCACTCGGGCGGTACCACATTCAAGTCTGTACTGATCTTCCCTGCGCACTGCGCGGCGCCGATAAATTCCTCAAGGAATTATGCGAGCGCTTGGGCGTGAAGGTCGGCGAACCGACGTCTGACGGTCTGTTCGTCATCGACGAGGTAATGTGCCTGGCAGCCTGTCACCGGGCGCCCATGTTCCAGGTGCAAGGCGGCGGTGATCTGGTGTACCACGAATCACAGACCGTCGAAACCGCCCTGGCAGTACTGGACACGCTGCGCACGCAGGCAGCCGCGGAGCAGGAGGACAAGGCATGAGCGAACATATGCTTCTGCGCCACCGCGACTTCCCTGACCTGGATCAGTTGAAGGTTTACACCGATAATGGCGGCTTCGACGCCTGGAAAAAAGTTGTTACCAGTATGGAGCCGGCAGAATTAATTCAATTGGTCAAAGATTCTGGATTGCGCGGACGCGGCGGCGCTGGCTTTCCCACTGGCATGAAGTGGTCCTTCGTGCCAAACAATTTATGGCCGCATTATGTGGTCGCCAATGCCGACGAATCGGAACCCGGCACCTTCAAAGACCGCGAGATCATGGAAAGCAACCCCTTCCAATTCCTGGAAGGACTGATGATTGCCTCCTTCGCCGTTCAGGCCAACGTTTCCTATGCTTACCTGCGCGGCGAGTTCTGGCAGATCGGGCAGATGCTGGAAGAGAAGATCGCGGAACTGGAAAAAGCCGGTTTCCTGGGTGACCAACTGTTTGACACCAAATATTCGCTGCGGCTCCACGTTCATATGGGCGCCGGTGCTTACATCTGCGGCGAGGAAACCGCCTTGCTCGAGTCGATCGAAGGCAAGTTGGGCCAGCCGCGGCTGCGTCCGCCCTTCCCGGCGGTTGCCGGCCTGTACGCCAGCCCGACGGTGATCAACAATGTCGAAACCCTCACTAACCTGCCGCCCATCGTTCAGCAAGGCGTAACCTGGTTTCGCGAACACGGCACTGAAAAATCGCCCGGCGTAAAGATCTTCAGCCTTTCGGGTTGCATCAACAACCCTGGCAACTACGAGTTGCCGCTCGGCGCCACCTTCCGACAGTTGATCTATGATCTCGGCGGCGGCATTCCGGAAGGCCGCGCTATCAAAGCCATCATGGCTGCCGGCGCTTCCTCAGCTTTGATCCCTGCCACTGACGCCGCCCTGGATACCCCCATGGACTACGAATCGGTGGCCAATTTAGGCGCCAGCCTGGGTTCAGCCTCGGTGATCGTGCTGGATGAAACCGTCAGCATGTCCTGGTTGGCTCAAAAGACCACCCATTTTTTCAAACATGAATCCTGCGGCAAATGTACTCCCTGCCGCGAAGGGACTTACTGGATGGCGCATATCCTCGACCGAATCGAAGACGGGCAGGCCAGCGCCAATGACGTCGATTTGCTGTTCACCGTGGCGCGCCAGATGCAGAATAAATGCCTGTGCGCGTTGGGTGAATTCTCGACGATGCCGGTCGTTTCGAGCATAGAAAAATTCCGCGGCGACTTTTTAGCGAGAGTGGATGGGCAAACCCGCTAGCTTCAGCGCGTTCTGCTCTCGATGAGGTGCTTATGGCAAAAATGGTAACGTTGACGATTGATAACCAGCCGGTGACCGTTCCGCAGGGGACGGTGGTGGTGGATGCTGCCAAAAAGATTGGGAACGACATCCCGGTCTTCTGCTACCATCCCAAAATGGAACCGGTCGGCATGTGCCGCGTGTGCCTGGTGGAAATTGGGCGCCCGATGGTCGATCGCGCCACCGGTCAACCTCTGATGAACGAGGATGGCACGGTGAAAGTGCAGTTTGGCCCCAAGCTGGAAACCGGCTGCACCACCCCGGTCTCGGAAGGCATGGTGGTACACACCCAGACCGAAGGCGTCACCGCGGCACGCAAGGACATCCTAGAATTTTTGCTGACCTCTCATCCGCTCGACTGCCCGATTTGCGACAAAGGCGGCGAGTGCCCGCTGCAGAATTTGACCATGCGTCACGGCCCCGGTAATTCGCGCTTCCTGTTCGACGAGAAGCAGCATCTGGCGAAGAACGTCCCGCT
>DATBWK010000219.1:0-2017 GCA_036514835.1 Bellilinea sp. | reverse complement strand
ATAATTATGATAAAAATGATCAAAATAGGAGGTATATACCATGGCAGCTTATGCTCATCCCGAATTTTTGGTCGATACAGATTGGGTGGCGCAGCACCTGGGCGACCCGAAGGTGCGGCTGGTTGAATCCAACGAAGATGCCCTGCTGTACGACACCGGACACATCCCCGGCGCGGTCAAAGTGGACTGGTTCACCAGTCTGCAACACCCGGTGCGGCGCGACTTCGTAACCAGGGAAGAGTTCGAAGCCCTGTGTTCCAACCTTGGCATCGCCAACGATACCACTGTGGTCTTCTATGGCGATAAGAGCAACTGGTTCGCGGTATATGCCTTCTGGCTGTTTGAATATTTCGGGCACAAAGATCGGCGGGTAATGAACGGCGGGCGGGCCAAGTGGGTGGCAGAAGGCCGCTCATTGACCACCACGCCGCTGGCCTACCCGGCGACCACCTACCATGCCTCGGCCCCTGCCAAGGGCATTCGCGCCTTCCGCGACGACGTCAACAAGCACCTGGAGGCTCAGCTCCCGCTGGTGGATGTGCGTTCGACCAAGGAGTATACCGGTGAGCTGATCCACATGCCGGGTTACCCACAGGAAGGCGCTCAGCGCGGAGGTCACATCCCAGGGGCGGTCAACATTCCGTGGAGCCAGGCGGTGCAGGAGGACGGCACTTTTAAATCGCCGGCAGCGCTGCGCGACCTGTACCAGGGTCACGGCATCACGCCTGAAAAAGACATCATCGCTTACTGCCGCATCGGCGAACGCAGTTCGCACACCTGGTTTGTGCTGCACTATTTGCTGGGCTACGCTAAAGTACGCAATTACGACGGTTCGTGGACGGAGTGGGGCAACCTGGTCGGCGCGCCAATTGAGAAGGGCAATGGTTCATGACCGAAGTCAACGGGCTGCCGTCCCGCCTGGATGAAATTGTGGCGGATTTTGAGTTGTGCGAGGGGCGGGAAAAGCTGGAATTACTGCTGGATTATGCCCGCAGTTTTCCGGCATTCCCGGCCCATTTGCAGCTCCCGGACGAAATGGAAGAGGTGCCGGAGTGCATGACCCCGGTTCAGATGGCATCTGAGGTCAGGAATGGCGCGATTTATTTTTATTTTACGGTGCCGGAGGAATCACCGACGGTGCGCGGGTACGCGGCTTTGATGATGGAGGGATTAAACGGCAGCGCACCCGAGCAGGTTCTGGCGATTCCGGTGGATTTCTATTTGCGCATGGGCTTACAGCATGTGCTGACGCCGCAGCGCCTCAACGGCATGGCAGCCATTCTGGCGCACGTCAAGCGCCGGGCGGCGGCGGAATTGGCATAATCGTTCAACGTAATTTTGTATCCAGTATCTATCAAAAAGGAGATCAATGAACCTTAGTCGTGTTCAGGGTTTGGCACTGATCGTTGGAGCGGTTTGTCAATTAATTGCTTTATTCGGTGGTGATACCGTAGTGGCTGGCACTCTGGGCGTAATCGGCCTACTGCTGCTTATTTTCGGTATTTCAGCAGTCAATACCAGCCAGCCTACAGGGGCTATTGGATTAATCGGTGTAATCCTTATCATTCTGGCTGCTGTGATTGCTCTCGGATTCAGGGTTGGCTTATTTGGAGCTACAAGTATGGCGGATGGCTTAATTGCCACGAGTGTAATTTTGGGACTTGCTGGCCGCGTCATTACCGGATGGTTGACGATTAAGGAAAAAGTATTTTCACAGTGGGTTGGCTGGGCATTGATAGCCGGAGGAGTGCTCAATTTGGCCGGACTGATCGGTATGGGTTCCCCAGCCGTTTCTATTGTGGTCACGATATTGGAAGCCGCAGCACTGGCGGGGTATGGCATCCACATCTTCCAGAAAAACCAAGGCAAACTAAAAGCCAAATTGGGTCTCCAATGACTTACTTTTAATCGTAAACGCAACGCCGTGCCCGGTTATTGATGTTACGGGCACGGGGCGTGTCAGATGACCCATGCTATGGAATTACCCCGTGGCCCTACTGAAAGGCGGGTAATATTC
>DATBWK010000218.1:0-3966 GCA_036514835.1 Bellilinea sp. | reverse complement strand
GCCTTATTGGCCTGAGAAGCGAAATATTGCTCCTGCTGGTCGGGCGGCCAGTATTGAAAATCGGGCGGCAGTTCGCCGACTTGCTGCGATAGTTGGGTACGGATGGGTGCGCCAACCAGCACCACCACAATCGCCAGCACGCTCAAAATCAACAACGGCGTCTGCCAGACAGGGTGATCGCGTTCCACAACAGTTTTCAATGTGCGCGCTGGCCGGAAAAACAAAGGGAGCACCCATTCAAAATGCAGGCGGCGCGGTTTTTCATCATTACTCAAATCGGTTGCCAGTTCGAGTTCAGCCATGGGTTTTCACGATCCTTTCAAACCTTCTGTTCATCCAAAATTTTTTTGCTTGAAAGCGTAAAATCATGCAGGCTGGATTAAAATCGTCCTCCAGCCAGAGACAAAGTCATGACGAGTTCAAATGAGTTAAAGTTCCCCGAAAAGGAAAGTTGATTATTCAATATTATAGTCAACATTCCAGCGGTGCAAATCAGACTTTGTGATAAAAATAACAGATAAAGTTCTTTTATGGAAGGAATTACCATGCGATTAAATGTCGGGCTGGAAAATGGCGCTGACGGCCGCCCGTTGGCCTGGGCGCTGGATTATCCGGGGTGTTTCGCATACGGCGCCGGCGGTCCGGAAGCGGTGATCAATATTGCGCCGGCTTTCGTGGCATTTAAAAGCTGGGTCGCCCGTCATACCTCCGAGAGCTGGCTGACGGACATCCAGGCCGTTGATGTGCGCCTGGCTGAGGTGTGGGAAGTCTACAACATCGATTCGGATTATAACGCGACCCCCGACGGCGAGTATGAGGTCAACGCCTGGTTCCGCCATGACTGGAAGCCGCTCACCCGCGTGGATGTGCGCCGCGGTTTACAAGTATTAAGTTTTGCCCGCGCGGATTTATTGGAAAGCGTGAAGGACCTACCCGGCGAAATCCTCGAGCGCACGTATCCGCAGGAACGCTGGAGCATACACGGGATACTTGGTCACATTGCCAAAGCTGAATGGTGGTATTTGGACCGGTTGGAAATGGCCGGCAGCGCCCGCGGCAGCCTGCCACAGGAGATCTTTGAACAATTGGCTGCCGTCCGGTCGCAATTGGAGAAGGTTTTGCCGGATTTGGAAGCTGTGGAAATGGTGCGCGGCGTGCATGGCGAGATATGGAGTCCGCGCAAGCTGCTGCGCCGCGCCATCTGGCATGAGCTCGACCATATCGAGCATATCCGCAAGCTGCTGGCGATATCGTAAACAAAAAATTCACCGAGCACGTTGAAAAAATCTATTTGCCTTTGCAAGGTGCGGTACGATCCGCTAGTCAATCCGCGTCAGTTGGCACAGGGAGGCTATCCGCGGGTGCCTGCTCAGGCGCAGCGGGCTCTCGTTCTGCCCGCGTTTGGGATTCCTTCGCGGCACCAGCCGCTTCCGGAACCATGATGAACAAAGCCATGGGAATCAGTATGAAACCCAAAGGTATCATCTGCCGCGACTCGTTGATTTTGCCGGTGATCAGGTTGGCAGCCAGAAAGAACGGCGTGATCCAGAATACCCGACGGAAAAATAAGGGGCTTTTAAACAGCCCAATAACAGCCAAAATCCAAAATATGGAAAAGACCAGGAATAAGTAAATAAATTCGCCGTTGAATATGGCCTGGTATGGGAACGTCAATTCAGCCCAAATTCCCTGAATGTTATCCGGCCAATGAAATGCCCCGCCAAGATGCGGCTGGAACCGGTTTATGTAGCGTAATGTGCCCTGGGCAATGAAAGCCGGGGCTGCCAGCAGCACTGTGCGAATACCCGTGCGCAGTAGATGCGTGAATTTGAGTGACCGTACCCGATACAGGAAATAACCCAGCGGTAATACCAGCATGGTCTCATTGGTCATTCCGCCGCCAAGCAACATGAAAAGGCAAAACAAGCCATCCTTTTCTTCGCGAATGGCCCATAAACCTAGGATAAACAATAGCATCAGAAGCGGGGCACTTTCCTGTAAGTCGTGGATCAGGAAACTGACCATCAGGGCTGAACTCAAGATCATCACCCCGCCAAAACTGGCGATCGGAGAAAACCACTTGCGCAAGAAATAGTGGAAAACCACAAATGCCAGGAATACAAAGGCGAGCCGAGCGATGGCATAACTGGTGATGATGGAGGTATCAAAAATCCGGTGCAGGGCTTCCGGGACCAGGAACTGCAAAATTCTGGATTGTTCGTTGTTGAAGTATTGAAACGCCATCAACAGGTTGTGATTTTCAACCAGCGTACCGTTCTGCCAGGCGGGAGCATGACGCAGTTTTAATATAAGATCGGTAAAGGATATAAAGAAATAAATCGGGATGTAGGTAATCGCTTCAGTATGCGAACGCAGAAATTGATAGACTGCTGCAATTGATTTCTGGATCATCAAAAAGTCCCCGGCTTAAACGTTTTTTGGAAATAAAAGTTGAAACTTTCAACTCTTGGTCGTCTTAAATCCGATCTTGCGGTGGGTGCCGTCGCAGAAGGGTTTGTTTTCAGAATGTCCGCAGCGGCATAGCGCCACGCGCGTGTCTTCGCGCAGCACATGCCCGCCAACCTCTACGATTTTCAACTGTCCGCGGATAAACAACGGGCCGTTCGGCCGCGCATCGATGATCGTTTCGGATGGTCCGCTTTCCTGCTCAGCCCCGTCCAGCCGTTCAAAATGCAGCGCACCGGTGGGACAAGTCATCACCACGCGGGCGATGCGGTCGGCGGTCTGGGCATTGACGTCCACCCACGGCCGGGCAGTCGGATTGAATACCTGCGGCAGTCCGTGGTAACAATTACCGACATGAATGCAAAGTTTTGGCTCCCAGTACACCGCGATCTGGTCGTTTTGATAAACCCGCTCGACATCCGGGCGTTTGCGTTCCTCTGGCTTTTTCTCAGCTGGATTTTCCATGGGAGGTACCTATTCCTCAAGCGAGGACAGCAAAGCCTGTCCGAAAAATTAAAAGGTCAGCACCTTGGCGGCGTCCACTGTCCACTGGGCCAGCTGGCTCATGGTGCTGAGCTCAATACCATCAATGAGCGGAAGTCCACGAATACCGCGAGCGTCGGAGCAGGTGCCGCAGGCTTTGACTTCGCCGCCTTTGCTGATCACCGAACGCAGCATCCGCTCGATGTTGTAATAGCCTTGCGGGGTTGTTTGATTGGGCAGTGCGCAGGTTACCGCATCGGCCATCAGAAAAATTTGCACCGCGACCTCTGGGTGCTCTTTTTGGGTCATCATGGCCAGACGCAGTGCATTATAGGCCTTCTCTGAGCCATACGGCGCATCATTGATAATGAGCAGGATCTTCATTTGCCCCTCCCGGCATGTATAGTCGCGTGCGGTTTAGTTTACTAATATTCAAACCAATTTTTTATGCGACGATCTTAATCAGATGGTAATTTTTGCGTCCGCGCCGAATGACCAGGAAGCGGCCTTCCAACAGGTCGTTAAGCGTGACCGCCCGCGCTCCATCGCTGACCCGCTGGTTATTGAGGTTGATGCCGCCTTCCGTCACAGCCCGGCGCGCCTCGCCCCTGGATTGGGTTACGCCGCTGTCTGTCAACAGATCGACCACAGTCAGCCCTGCGCCGGAGAACCGCTCGCGCGGCATTGTACTGGAAGGCACATCGGCAAAGATATCTTCAATTTCAGCCGCCGTCAGTCCGTCCAGAGCGCCGCCAAACAACACCTGGGTTGCTTGCTCGGCTTTAGACAGGGCAGTCTCGCCGTGAACAGTCAGGGTCATCTCGCGAGCCAGGCGGCGCTGTGCCTCGCGCTGCTCCGGGTGCGCCGCTAAAGACTGTTCCAACTCCTGGATCTCGGACTGAGTCAGGAAGGTGAAATATTTAAGGTAGGGGATCGCGTCGCGGTCGTCGGTGTTCAACCAGAATTGGTGGAAGCGGTACGGCGATGTGCGCTCCGCCGAAAGCCATACCGAGCCGG
>DATBWK010000217.1:0-2864 GCA_036514835.1 Bellilinea sp. | reverse complement strand
GGTAAGCAATGTCAATCCACCATCCGTCAATTGACCATCCAACTGGGTCAGGTCGGGGAAGGAAGCCTTATCCACCACCACATAAGTGATACCCAATTCCTGCAGCAGCGTTATAGCCTGTGCGTCTGGAAACAGATCCATTGTCGGCTTGATGGCGGTGTATTGCGGTGGTTGATTGGCGTTGAACAACCCGCCAATGAACGGCTTGCCGTTTAGCAGGTTGGCATAAATATTGAATTGCTGCTCCACCTGGTCGAATGGGAACATGGCGACCGCGCCATCTCCCGGTTGAGCTGCCAGCCAGGTATCGAGCGGCCGCGGCTCGATGACTGTCAACTGACCGGTGTACGGCCCAGGATAAAACTCGAAGAGTGCCAGAAAAATCAGGCCAACAACTGCAGCCGTGCGCCAGCGGCTTTTGATCCACTGCAGCACGATTGCCGCCCCAATCCCTGCCAGCAGGGTTGTGAAAATGTTGGTAAAGAAGCCAAAGCGTGCCAGGGCCCGCATTCGGTCAAAAAATGGAAGATGGTTGAACAACCAATAAGTAGGAAGAAAGACGGGAGTCTCGCTGCGGCCAATCAACGGTTGCAAGAAAGCTGGCACTTGCACGATTATGCGTTCAGCATTCCAATGCAGATCCGTCCCCAATGCCAAAATAAAGGCTGCCGCAGCCGCGGTCAAAGCCGCCCATACAAAGGTGCTATCCCGGCTTGCCTTGCGTTTCCACACCGCAATGATCAGTAGCACCAGCGCCAGCAGACCGATGTACAGTGTGGCTTCTGGCCACAGGTCGCGATTGAAGAGACTGCCCACCCAGCGCCCGAATAAAAAATGGTCGGTGGATGGCAGAAAGAAATCGGTCGGACTGGCCGAGTACATACTGGCGTATTGCCAATCACGGCTGACAAGGGTGCCGCTGGATGCCAGGTTGAAAAAATAGCGCATGGAGAGATACAGCAGCGGTATAGCCAAACCGGCAAATATACCGATCTGCTTCCAAAAGCTGACCTTCGTAACAACTTTATATCCCCCAAAAATCAAATAGGCAGCCACAAACACCAGCGTGATCAGCAGGCCCATATACAGGTGATACATGGATGTAAAGCCGATCAGCCCCAGGCTCACCGCAGCCAATACTGCTGGCTGCCACCAGCCTTTGGTCTCGTTGCGCAAAATGCCGGTCAAGCCAAGGAAGTACAGCGGGAACCATTGGGTAGCTGAAAGATTCAAATGTCCAATCAGCAGCTTGGCCATGCGCCAGGGTAAAAAGGCGAATATAGCCCCCGCCAGCAGCGCTGCACCTTCTGAATCCGTCAAATGGCGCACCCAACAGTACATAGCCCAGCCCGACAGCATAAAGGTGAGCAGCAGTGCCAGGTTATAACCGGCAATCGGGCCAAAGAATTGGCTGAAGAAGGCGCCTGGAAATACAGCAGCCAGGGCAGTGTCAGTGGTTGACAGGTTCCACCCTTCCGGGTAATTCATCCACTCGCTAAAAAATGGGTGACCGCCGCCGTCGAAAAATGCGTGTTCATACCAGCCGGTCAACCAGGCAAAGTACAGGTTATCCCCGCTTCCACCCAACACCGAATTGCCAAGGTGCAGAATCAGTGGATAGGTGAAAGCCGCGGCTAATACAGCATAGAAAAGCAGCACACCCAGGTGCCGCAGTAGATCTCCCCGCCAGGTTCTCATCGAAAATTTCCCTGCGGTGATTTTATCATGTGCATTCGTAAGAGATGTTCAAAGCGAAGCCAGCTAATAAATGTTAGGGCTCGCGGTAACCGCACAACGCCAGGGCGCGCGGACCGGTGTGGCTGCCGAGAATCGGTGACGTGAGCGATATGAACAGCTCAGCCGGATCGAACTCGGCGTGGACGCGTTCCGCAAGGAGTTCAGCTTCATCCAGCGCACCATTATGCAACACCGCCAAATGCAGGGCTCCGCCTCCGTTCAACCGGTGAAAGAAATCCTTATAAAGTCCCTCGATTGCCCGGTTGCGGGTACGTGCGGGTATGCCGGCTTCGACCTTGCCATTATCATGATTCACGAAAATCAAGGGTTTGATTTTCAGCAGGTTGCCAACGAATTGAGCCGCGCCGCCAATTCGACCGCCGCGGTCAAGATAATCCAGCGTGTCCAGGGTGATCAGATACACCAGCTCTTTGCGCACCTGTTCGGCGGCAATCAACGCTGCCTCGGCATCTTTGCCATCTGCCAGGGCTCGAGCGGCAGCCAACACCTGCCAGCCCAGCCCCATGGAATTGCTGCGCGAATCCACCACCGTCACGGAAACTGGCGACCCGGCCGAGGCTTGCCGCGCCGAATTGTAGGTGCCGCTCATCGCGCTGCTTAATGTAAAAACAAGGATGTTCTGTGCCCCACCTGTTGCCGCGAGTTCATAGGCATCGCGGAAGATTTGCGGCGTGGGCTGCGAGGTAGTCGGGTGCACATCTGACAGCGGCAGCCGGTCGTAGAATTCGTCTGGACGTAAGTCCACTCCATCCAGGTATTGCCGGTCGCCCCAGATGATGGTCAGCGGAACGATCTGCAGATTAAATTGTGCCCGCCAAACGGCTGGAATGTCGCATGTGCTGTCGGTGATAATGACAGTTTTTTCAGGAATGGTCACAACTTTTTGATAAGGATTATGTGTATTTGATGTAAACATGAATTTTAAGTTGTCGGTGCAGGGAATTTTGATCTGGTATGAATGAACAATTATTGAATGATCATCGTTTAGCCGATTATTCAAATCCCGCTAATCATAATACGAGTGGACTACGGATTCGGATTAACATTTATCCCAGGATAACTCCTGAATTATGGAGTCCTGTAAGGATCAGGCGGTTATCAGCTTA
>DATBWK010000216.1:0-5446 GCA_036514835.1 Bellilinea sp. | reverse complement strand
CTACACCTGGCCGCTGAAATATATTGGCCTGGGTGAAATCGCGGTGCTGATTACCTGGGGGCCGTTGATGATCGGCGGCGGTTATTTCGTCATCACTGGTCAATGGGACTGGAATGTCGCCATCGCTTCTCTGGCGTATGCTATCGGCCCAACAACCGTGATTTTCGGAAAGCACATCGATAAACTCACGGAAGACAAAGCCAAAGGCATTCACACCTTGCCCGTTATCCTTGGCGAGACTGCCTCGCGCTACACCGTGCTGGCAATGATCGCATTGCAGTACCTGGCAGTATTCGCTCTGGTGATCACCGGATACTTCTCGCCGGTTATGTTGATCGTCATTTTGGCCTGGCTGCGGTTGCCGCCGGTGCTTAAAATATTCAGCCAGCCTCGCCCTACCGAAAAACCGACCTCGGGTCCCAGTGCGGAAGGCTGGCCTTTGTACTTCGTAGCAGCCGCATTTTATCAGAACCGCACGTACGGAATGCTGTTACTTTTGGGACTAATCCTGCAATTGTTCCTCCCTTAACCAGGGCCTGTGTCTGCCCGGTGGGGACCGGTCAGATGCAAGCCTCTTCTTCCGTTTAGAAGGGGTTTGGGAGATTGGGTGTGCCGACAGCGTATGGAGACATGCGCTGTCGGCTATTTAATTGCCAGGTGCGATCCGCAGTCCTTCAATTTCCAGCCAGGCAGGCTGCGGATTGGCCTGCGTACCATATGCCAGCCGTCCCTCCGGGGTAAAGGCGGCATACTGATTGTCGATCCAGATCACCAGACCCAGCTGCCCACGCGGCGCGGTCAATGATTCCAGCACAGTCTGCCCGTCCACCTGAAAGATGACTGAATTTGCCCGCCAGTCCAGCTGGTAACTGTGCCAGGCAGTCGGGTCGATGTTCACCGAAGTGGAATCTTCCTTAATCCAGCTACGTGCGAGCCGGCGGATCCAGCGCGCCGTCACTCTCCAGAACAACAAAGGTGCTGCCAGAACTGCTGGAGCCAGCAGGAGTGGGGACACTTTGCGGCTGGAAAAGGTCGCGGCTAAAAAACCGTTGGCTGGTAGGTTATCCCTCAGAGATAACCAATTGTCTGCCGAAGCGTGGAAAAACCAGGCAGCATCCGGCAAAGCCGGCAGTTTGCGCGTCCCGCCGCCCAAACCCAGTGAAGCCGTGAAGGGATCATTCCACAGGCCGAAGCCCCAGGTGCCGGGTAGGTCGGCCGCGGAGACCCGCGCCCGTAGTTCCAGCGTGCACCGCGCCTGCCACAAAAAATTCTGGCGTGTCCGGTTTTGGGTGTCGTCCAACTGCGCCAGCCGGTACTGGCCAGACGGTCCAGCCGGGATGGACAGTCGTTGACCGCCGTCTGGCAGAGATTCCACCCCCCCGCCACCGGCTGACCATGGCACGAGCTGTTTCATTAGTCCTTAGCCGAGCCGTTGTTATCAGTGATGTGACGCGTGTCGCCACTCACTTTTATACCTTCGCCTTTATTCTTTGTAAATTGCACGGATAAGCGAGATGGATACCCCATTTCTTCACCCTGCAAAATATCAAAACTGGTTTCACCTTGCCAATCAATATCACGCAGATAACCCGCCAGAGCGGCAGCTGCAGCCCCGGTCGCGGGGTCTTCATATACGCCACCGGAGGCAAAGGGGTTCCTGGAGCGAAATAGCCGGGTAGATTCCGGCCATAACAAATCGATTGTGGTTATGTTTTCCTGCAGCATAAGAGCTTTTACTGGCTCAAAATGATATGACATTTCTGCGAGTTTTTTACGGTCATTCAAAACGAATATGAGATGCTTTGCACCAGCATAGGCGAAGCGCACCGGGTAATTTACATCAATATCCGTAATGGTCCAATTAAATTCTTTTAATATCGTTTCCACAAACTTTTGTGGAGCAGGCTCAGACCAGGTTGTAGGGGATTCCAGCGTAGCAGCGAATACACCCATGTCAGTTTTATGAGCGGTGACGCTAATTTCGCTTTGATTGAGGTACAGTTTATACATGCCTTCGCCAAATTGTTCCGCCAACACTGCACCAGTAGCGATTGTGGCATGACCACAGAAAGAGACCTCCATTTCTGGAGCAAAATAACGAATTCTCCAGCCCCCGTTTACCTGTGCAAGAAATGCAGTTTCCGAATAACCAACTTGTTTGGCTACTGCTAGCATTTCTTTTTCGGTTGGCATTTCATCGCAAATCACGACACCCGCAGGGTTACCACCTTCATTATTAAGAGAAAATGCCGCAATTCTTAAGACATCCATACGATCTCCCGTGTTAAGAAAATAAACGCTCAAACTATGGATTGGAAATTGACCACTACCGATTTTCTTCCTGTTTGCCGCTGATATTGATTGTAATCTATCCGTCTTTCTTCCAACAGCATTTCCGCAATCGCCGACACACCGTCGCGCTTTCCTTTCAAGTGGGCCAGAAGGGATCGTTCTTGGTAAGCTATGTGCTACTTGACACGCCTTTCCCCTCAGGTATAATCTTTTCAACGATTGCACAGGGTCAAGTATCCGGAATACCCTTTCAGAGAGTCAGCGGCAGGTGCGAGCTGACAGGCTTTTTCGGAGAAATCCCCCCTGGTTTCGCTCCCGCAGGGGTCGTAAAAACCACGACCGTAAGGGAGCCGGCTGGAACCGTTATCTTCCCGAGAGGCTGCAAAATTTCGCAGTGAAAGCAGGTGGCACCACGAGTAGATCCCCCCTCGTCCTGCATGGGCGTGGGGGTTTGCCTTTAACTTACCAGGAGGTGCTTCACCATGTTAGATATCAATTTACTTCGTGACAAACCAGATATCGTTCGAGATGCCCTGCGTGCCCGTCAGATGGACACTGCCATCGTTGACCGCGTGCTGCAACTCGACCAGGATCGCCGCGGCCTGCTCAGCCAGGTTGAAGTGATGAAAGCCGAACGCAATAACGTTTCCAAGGAAATTGGCCGCATGAAGGAGCCTGCCGAGCGCCAGGCTAAAATCGATGCCATGCGTGTATTGGGCGACACGATCGCGTCCTTGGATGAAAAAGTGCGCGAGGTGGACAACCAACTGCAGGAAACGGTCGCGACCCTCCCCAACCTGCCCGATCCGCGTACGCCTTACGGCACCGGCGAGCACGAAAATGTGGTGCTGCGCCAGGTGGGCGACCTGCCTACCTTTGATTTCACCCCCAAACCGCACTGGGACCTGGGTCCGCAATTGGGCATCATCGATTTTGACCGCGGGGTCAAGATCACCGGTTCGCGTTTTTACATTCTCAACGGCGCCGGCGCCCGGCTACAGCGTGCTCTCATCGCCTGGATGCTTGACCTGCATGCCCGCCAGGGCTACCACGAACGCTATCTGCCGTTCATGGTCAAAGCCGCCACGCTGTACGCCTCTGGACAGCTGCCCAAGTTCATCGACAACCTGTACCACGACATCGAAGAGGACTTCTGGAATGTACCGACCGCCGAGGTACCACTGACCGGGATGCACATGGATGAAATTCTGGACGAAGCCAGCCTGCCGCGGCGCTACACCGCTTATACGCCTTGCTTCCGCCGCGAAAAAATGAGCGCCGGGCGCGACGTGCGCGGCATCAAGCGCGGACACCAGTTCGATAAAGTGGAAATGTACATTTATTGCAAGCCGGAGGACACCGAGGCCGAACTGGCTAAAATGCTGGCTGACGCCGAGGCGACCTGCGCCGGCCTGGGTCTTACCTACCGCGTGGTGCAGCTGTGCACCGGAGACATCGGCTTTGGCTCCGCCATCACCTACGACCTGGAAGTTTGGGCGCCGGGTTGCGGCGAGTGGCTGGAGGTTTCGTCCGTATCCAGCGTCACCGATTTCCAGGCCCGCCGCGCCAACATCAAATACCGCCCGAGCGAAGGCGGCAAGACCCGCCTGGTACACACCCTCAACGGCTCCGGGCTGGGTATGCCGCGCACGCTCATCGGCGTTCTGGAAAACTATCAACAGGCCGACGGCAGCGTTGTGGTACCCGAGGTACTGCGCCCATGGATGGGCGGCATCGAAATCATCACCGCGGATTTGGATTAATCGGTTATGGACGGGCTCTTCACGGCATCATTTCCATGGATCATCGGCGGGGTAATGCTGACCGGTTTGGCCATGCTGCTCTTGCCCATCCTGCCCGGCTTATGGGTGATGTGGATCGCTGCCCTGGTGTATGCCCTGGGGACTGGTTTTGGCACCACCGCCATCATCTTTATGGTCATCATCACCATTCTGACGGTGACCGGCGGGTTGATGGACAACATCTTGATGGGCGCCAAAGCCCGCGTCAGCGGCGCCAGTTGGCTGGCGATCGGCGTGGCGCTGCTCGGCGCGGTGATCGGCAGCATATTACTGCCCCCGCTCGGCGGGTTGCTGCTGGCGGTTGCCGGCATCTTCCTGGTGGAATATTTGCGCATCAAAGACTGGCGCAAGGCACTTGAATCGACCAAGGGGCTTGCGTTGGGCTGCGGCTGGGGGGTGATTGCCCGTTTTGGCTTCGGCGTGTTGGTGTTGTTGGTGTGGCTGCTGTGGGCGCTGGTTTTTAGTAAATAAAAAAGTCGGGAGCAGTCGCTCCCGACTTTTCTTCTAGAAGAAATTAATTAATCGCCGTGTGACAGGTAAGCTTCCATCATAATGATATTTTTCTCACCAACGCGGCGCACAACCTTGAGCAAGTTGTCCATCGAGTTAACCTCTTCGACCTGCTCTTCGACAAACCAGTCCAGGAAATTCTGGCCGGCATAGTCATTCTTGCCCTTGGCAATGTCGTACAGGGCATTGATCTGGCGAGTGACTTCCATTTCCCAGTCCAATGACAGTTTAACTGCCTCTTCCGCTGATCCAAAAGTGGCTTTGGGGGCTGTCACTGCTGGAATACGGACCTCTCCGCCGGTATCAACGATGTAATTAACGAACTTCATGGCATGTTCGCGCTCTTCCTCGGCCTGTTTGTAGAAGAGGGCTGCCAGCTTTTTGAGCGCTTCACCGTCAAAATAGGTCGCGATCGCCAGATATTGCAGCGATGCACCAAATTCAGCGCCGATTTGAGTATTAATGGCGTCGTTGAGTTCTTTGCTGATCATCATATTGTTTTTCTCCTTGGCCTACTGATTAATCCCATACTTTCTGGGAGTGATTAACCTTTATTGTTGAAATTATAGCATGCGCCGCATGGGTTTTTAAGTATGCTTGCCGGGATGGTTGAAAATTAACCCGTTCGGGCTAATCCGGTCGGGCATTTTTGTGCTTTTTGGTGGGTTTGGGCTCAGGCCAACTGAAATTGGCCGTCTGATTGATACAGATCACGCGCGGGCGGCGGCTGCCATCGCTTTGCACCATCGAAACCGAAGCCGGCCCAACCATCAGGCGTAAAAAGTCGTCCAGCGGCATATTCAAATAATGCGCCAGTGCCAGCCGGACGATATCCGCATGCG
>DATBWK010000215.1:0-3066 GCA_036514835.1 Bellilinea sp. | reverse complement strand
CTGGAAGAACTCCATGTCTTCTGCCGGGACGCCGCGGCGCAGCGTGACCGCCACCCCGTCTCCTGTGTAGGCGTAAGCGTTGGAGGTGATATCCCACATGCGTCCGTGACCGCCGGTGGCAAACACTACGGCTTTGGCGTGGAAAATGTGAATCTCGCCGGTGGCTAACTCAACCGCCACAACTCCGGCTGTGACGCCGTCCTGCAGCAGCAGGTCCAGCACTTGGAACTCATCATAGAAGTTGATACCGTTGCGAATACATTGCTGGTAAAGGGTTTGCAAGATCATGTGACCGGTGCGGTCGGCGGCGTAGGCTGCCCGGCGTACCGGTTTCTTGGTGACATTGTTGGTATGACCGCCGAAAGGCCGTTGGGCAATGCGCCCGTCGGCTGTACGCGAGAACGGCAGTCCGGCATGCTCCAGGTCATAGACCGATTGGACCGCCTCGCGGCACATAAACTCGATGGCATCCTGGTCGCCCAGGTAGTCGCTGCCTTTGACCGTGTCGAATGCATGCCATTCCCAGTGATCCTCTTCCAGATTGCCAAGCGCCGCGCCAACCCCGCCTTGGGCTGCGCCGGTGTGCGAACGGGTGGGATACAACTTGCTGAGAACTGCTGTCTTGGCTGTGCGCGAGGCGTTCAGCGCAGCCATCAGGCCAGCCCCGCCGCCGCCAACAATGATGACGTCAAAAACGTGGGTTTGTGTCATGGATGCAGCCTTTCCAGGTTAATTGAGCGGGAAGTTTTGCCGAACGCCGGCGACCAGCGCGACCGCGCCGATGCCGGTAATCACCAACCAGAAGATAAACAGCAGCCAACTCACCACAACGCGGGCGCGCTCGCCTTTGATGAAGTCGTTGGCTACCTGACGAACCCCATTAATGCCATGCGCCATGGCAAAGCCCAGCAGTGCCGCATCGTAGATGCGCCAGCCAATATTCGCCCAGCGCTCGGCCACGTAATTAAGGTCCATGGCATGCACCCCAACGATCACATCCTGTAAAATCACGTGGAACCACACCAGCGGGATCAACAACAGAGCGGAATAGCGCATCCATTTCCAGGCTACATGGTCATAGTTGGGGCGGATCTTCACCCGCCGAACGGTTTCAGTTGTCGCAGCCATTTTTTCCTCCTACCCGCCAAACAGGCCAAAATTATGGATGAGGATGTTGCGCAGCATGAAGAAGGTTGCTGGCAGCCACAGGATCAATGTTCCGATAAGGGTGATGCGGGTGGAATTGCGCTGCTTAGCAATCTCCCAACCGCCCGGTTTGAACATATCGAAATAAGCAATTCGCAGGCCGTTGATGCCATGGAAGAATACGCAGAATACCAATCCGATCTCGCCGATGCCGAAGAGGGTGGACTGATAAAGTTTGAGGACATCCCCAAAACCCTCGGGATAAATGTAAACGAGAGCGATATCGACGACGTGGATCGCGAGGAATAACACGGTTCCCAGACCGGTGAGCCGGTGCAGCAGAAACGCGTAGTGCCCCTCGCGGCCGCGGTAGCCGGTGTAACCGGTCAATGTGGTCTTCAGGGTTGACATATTCACCTCCGTTTTGTGGTTGGGACACAAAGATTGTAGCATGCCTTTGTTGATTATGTGCAGAAATTTGATCTTATTTTTTAGGATTGAATCGTGGTTTGGGTTAAGCAATTCGAGCAGAGCTTATCTCAATCGCCACGCAAGCGAAACCTAACATTTTTATAATTTTCGACGATTTGCTCGATCCAATGTTAGGTTTCGGGATTCGAATTTTCGTTGTCCACCAAGTGAGTTGTCTCACCCCTCAACCCAAGCTACGAAATCTTCCATCCGGAGACGTGTCAATTGAAACGTGACACCTGACACGCATTTCACTTCTCACAGGTATAATCAGGTTGAAAAATCACAATTTCCTCCACTTCAAGGTGCTCCATGTTCAAAAAACCCATCTCCGCTGTGATGCTGATCATTCTGCTTGCCAGCCTGGTATTGGCTGCCTGCGGAGCTAAGGCTACTGTCTCACCCGCCGCTCCCACGGCCGTCAAACTGGCACTGCTGCCCACTTTGGATGTGCTGCCCATGGTGGTAGCGCAGC
Organism: Bellilinea sp.; assembly: GCA_036514835.1. Lineage (GTDB taxonomy): Bacteria > Chloroflexota > Anaerolineae > Anaerolineales > Anaerolineaceae > Bellilinea. Next base: position 974 of record DATBWK010000215.1, on the reverse strand, counting down.
AGGAAGGCCTGTACACCAAATACAACCTGGCAGTTGAAATTATTCCGGTAGCTTCGGCTCCGGAACGGGACCAGCTCATTGCTGCCGGCCAGGCGGATGCCATTATGAACGAGCTGACCTCGGTCATGTTCCTCAACCAGGAAAAAATTCAGGTGCAGGCTGTGCGTTACGCCCGCACCGCCACGGTGGACCAGGCCCTGTTCTCAATTATGGCCGGCGAACATGCCGGAATCATTGACGTCCTGGGCTTGAAAGGTGCGTCAATAGGCATATCGCAGGGCACCATCATTGAATATCTGACCGACCGCCTGCTGACCGCCGAAGGTTTCACCCCGGCAGACATGAACTTTGTGGCCGTCCCAAAAATCCCGGACCGCATGTCGCTGCTGTCCAGCGGCGAGTTGAAAGCCGCCACCCTGCCCGAGCCATTCGTCACTCTGGCAAAACAGGCTGGCGCAGTGGTTGCCCTGGACGACACCGTCCATCCCGAGTACAGCTACAGCATTATCACCTTCAGCAAAGCCTTCATCGATGCCAATCCGGTGGCTGTCACAGCGTTTCTGACCGCGGTGGAAGAGGCTGTTGAGCTGATCAACAAAGACCCGCAAAAGTATGCCGCCACCATGATTGACCAGCAGATGGTACCTGCGCCGCTGGCGGAGTCTTTCAAAGTGCCCAGCTATCCTACCAAAGGCGTGCCGTCCGAAGCACAGTTTTTGGATGTGCTGGAGTGGGTCAAAGCCAAAGGCTATCTGACGGTTGACCTCAAGTACGAAGACAACGTCAACGGCAGCCTGCTGCCGTAACCTTCATGATCGAGCTTGAGCGCCTGACCTTCGGCTACGGTCGCGGCACATCGGTCTTCCAGGATTTCACCTGGCAGGCGGCGCGCGGCGAGGCCTGGGCAGTGCTCGGACCCTCCGGCTGCGGCAAAAGCACCCTGTTGAATATTTTGGCAGGGCTGGTTCAGCCGA
>DATBWK010000214.1:0-4523 GCA_036514835.1 Bellilinea sp. | reverse complement strand
GCAGCTTGCCGCACAGCCGGGTCCGGGTCGGTGAAGGATAAACCTTCTTCGCCCCAGGCCTGGCCCGTGCCAATGGCTGGGACGCGCAGGTTGTATTTATCAGCCAGCGCGGATAAACCATCCAGATCTATCAGGTGCGGGTCGCGGATGGCCAGTTCGACGCCCTGATAACCCATTTCGGCGATTTTGGCAAAGTTGGCATCCAACGAGCCAGATAGTGTGGCTGCCTGGAACTGGGTTTGCTGGGTCGAGAGGACGATGGAGAGGTTCATAAGTTAACTTTGGTAAAGGGGTCAGGCGATTTCTCTACCTGACCCCTTTTTGGAGAGGGAGAATTATGCGAGGTATGTGATTTTAGCTTCGGAACGGTCGGTTTGCAGTTTGATGACGTTTTCCGGCAGTTCGTGCAGGCTGATTTTTTTGGTGCTCATTTTGGTCATGTCCATGCCGTCGGCCATGCATTCGATGACCCGCGGGAAGGTGCCATGACCGGAATGACCCTGCGCGCCGATGATCTGCGCGCGGCGCACCTGCAGCACTTCACCGGTTACCGGCATCTTGGCCTCGGCGCGGGCAGTCACAACCACCTTGCTATTGAGTGTGCGGCCTTCCCAGATGACGCGTTCGATGCCTGGATAAACCACTTCCGGCAGACCGGTGGCTTCCATGAACAAATCGGCGCCCATGCCGTTTGTGATTTCGAGCACGCGGTCGGCAAAGTCTTCCTTCATGGGATTGACGTGGTAATCCGCGCCCATCTGAAGGGCCATTTTTGCGCGGTTCTCTTGTGTTTCGGAAATGATGACTTTAGAAGCTCCCGCGTGTTTTAAAATGGCGCAGGCTGCCAGGCCTACCGGCCCGGCACCAAGGATCACCACTCGATCTCCAGGGCGGATACCGCCGCCGCGCTCGATCACCGCGTTGTAGGCTACCGAGGTCGGTTCGCAAATACTGCCGGCCACAAACAGATCCTGCTCGTTTTTATAGACCGAACGCAATGGATCCAGGCTCCACAAAGTGCGCGCCGGGACCACGATGTACTTGGTGTAGGCTCCATTGACATTAAAGCCAATTTCGTCCAGGCGCTCGCAGTGGTTAGGCCAGCCATCGGCACAGGGTTTGCAGTTACCGCACCACAGCATCTCCTCCGTGGTGACAGCCTCGCCGCCTTTGAAAGGTTTGTTGGTGTTTTTGTCGTAAGCCTTCTTGCCCCATTCAACCACGACGCCAGACAGCTCATGTCCGAGGATGCTGGGGAAGCCGGTCAGGCCTGGGTAGAAGATGTAGCCGTCTTTATCAGCCTGTGCCATGTGAACATCAGAGCCGCAGATGCCGCAGGCTTTAACTTCAAGCAAAACTTCATCATCGCCGGGGGTGGGAATGTCATATTCGCGTATTTCAAAACGCGGATTACGCCATACCAGACTGCCAAGATAGGTTTGGCGGCCTTCGATATCTTTTTTGCCTAACTTAAAGCCTGGTTTTGGATCCCAGTCCGCGACCAGGGTAACGCCTTCCATTTTGCCCTTCATATTTATTCTCCTCGTGAAACATTTTTAGTGGAATAAATTAAACTTCGGTACCCTGACCGATTCGAGGAATTCCGTAAACTGGCTTCCAGCCCGGGCTGAGTGGTTCGCGCAGATAAGGTTCCATTTCAGCTTCGGTGCGCAGTGTGACCTCTTCTACCGGCGGAACTTTCCCGGCAGGGAAGGCTTCCAGAACGTCATCATGCCATAACGTCAGGTACTTCAGAATGGCTGCCATGGGGCGTTTGCCCTTCTGTGCGGTACCGGATTTAGCCTTGCCGACCACGCCTTCCGGTGTGGCGGCGATTTCAATGGCGAAGTGACCTTCGCCTTCCGACCAGCGGCTGGGACGCCCAAACGGATCAACCGATTTGTCAAAGTGACCCTCGGGGAGGTAGGACTTGCCTTCGGTGTCTACCGCGTAGTTCATATCCACCATCTCGGGGTGCAGCAGCAGGCTGAGCGAGGTCTCGGACTCATCCGCGTGGACGAAGTTGGTGTCCATCTGACCGCCGCGCTCCACCGGGCGGAAGAACTCGCGCACGCCGCGGTGCCAGTCGATGACGCGGAAGATGCCGGGCAGCTGGTAACGCTTGACGAATTCCTGCACCGCCGATTCCAGCATCCACAATTGACCGTGATTGTTGACGATCAACTGCTTGCGGAAACCGTCGTTCCAAAGACCGAGCATGACATCGATCATCATCTCGCGCACCACATGCTCGCGCACAATCACGGTGCCGGGCATGCCCAGGTGATGGAAGGGGTGCCCGCCGTAGTTCAAAGGCGGCAGCGCCAGGTTGACCGGGGCGCCGCGTTTAGCGGTGAAACGGCGCACGCCTTCGCAGATGGCACTGACGTACAGGGTATCAGCGGCGCTTGGCAGGTGCTGCCCGTGTAATTCGGTGCAGCCGACGGGGATGAAAACCACATCATTCTTCTTGCGGTTGGCTTCCACCTGCCAGCGGGTGGTGGTTTGGATGTAGGAACCGGGTTTGCCCCATTCGACAGGCGAAGGCACACCGTAATCCGCCAGGATGGCATCGATCTGCTCATCACTGGACTCCCACACTTCTTTTTTCATACGTCCGACGCCATTATCTTCGAAGAACAGGTCTGGCTGGTCGGTAGCCAGGTAACCTTTGGGTACTCTTAGGTCGCTCATGTTATCTCCTTTACCAAAATGGGTTGAGAAATGATTGCGTTAGGCTCAGTCCGGCAGGACTTTGCCGGGATTGAGAATGTTCAACGGATCAAAAACCTGCTTGATGCTTTTTTGCAGTGCGACAGAGGCTGATCCCAGTGCGCGCTGCATGTAGGGGCGTTTCAGCGTACCAACCCCGTGCTCGCCGGACAGGGTGCCGCCTAATTCGAGCGCGATGTCGAATTCTTCCGCCACCATCTGTTCGACTTTAGCCCATTGCGCCGGGTCGCGCTTGTCGAACAGGATATTGGGGTGCAAATTGCCGTCGCCGGCGTGCCCAAATATGACGATGGGCAGCCCATATTTAGCGCTGACCGCTTTCAGGCGGCGTACCGCTTCCGGGATCGCGCTGCGCGGTACGGTAATATCTTCTCCCAGTTTATTGGGTGCACGGCGCGCCAGAGCCGGTGCCACCGAGCGGCGCGCTTTCCACAGAGCCGCTCGTTCGGTCTCGTCTTTTGCTACCGTGACCTTGCGCGCGCCCTGCTGCCGGCAAATTTCGGCTGCAGTTTCGATTTCACGCAGGACAGTCGACTCTTCCTGTCCGTCGGTTTCGACCAGTAGAATCGCTTCAGCATCCACTGGCAAACCGAGGTTCATAGCTTCTTCGATGCAGGCGATGGCGGTCTGATCCATCAACTCCAGGGTGGCAGGCACGATTCCGGCGGTCAAAATGGCATTGACGGTCTGGCTGGCTTCCGCAATGGAATTGAACTCGACCAGGGCGGTATGCGCGAATTTTGGTTTGGCTGTCAACCGCAGCAAAGCCTCGGTGATCACACCCAGGGTGCCTTCAGAGCCGGTGAACAGGGCGGTCAGGTCATACCCGACCACGTCCTTGATCACTTTGCCGCCGGTCTTGAGAATTTGGCCGTCCGCCAAAACCACCGTCAACCCGAGGACGTAGTCACCGGTGACGCCATATTTTAGACAGCGCGGCCCGCCGGCATTACAGGCGATGTTTCCGCCAATGGTCGAGTGCCGGATGCTGGAAGGATCGGGCGGGTAGAACAACCCAACCTTTTCCACCTCAGCCTGCAGGATGGCGGTGATGATGCCGGCTTCGACGTGTGCGATGGCATTTTCCTGGTCAATTTCCAGGATGCGGTCCATGCGGGTCAGACATAACACAATCCCGCCACTGAAGGGGACTGAGGCAGCTGCCAGGCCGGAAGCCATGCCGCGCGTGACCACCGGGATGCGCTCGCGGGCTGCCAGCTGCAGCACCTGGCTGACCTGCTCGGTAGAGGTTGGCAGCACTACTACATCCGGGCAGTGTTCCTCAAAGGTGCCATCGTAGCTGTATACCGCCAGGTCTTCGGGTGAGGTTAACACCCCTTCTTTGCCAACGCTTTTGACGAGTTCAGCGATAAAAGTCGAGTTCATTGGGATTTCTTTCCGTTGGCATAGGCTTGATCCAGCAAAACGATCGGATGCACCACTTTCACATCCAGCTGACTGCGCTTGATACCGGTGGTCAGCTGCATCTGGCAGCCCGGGCAGCCGGAGGCGATCATTTCGGCGCCGGTGGATTTCAAGTTGTCCATCTTGCGGTCGAGCACAGCGGTGGAGGTTTCGTAGTGGGTGATCAACTGGCTGCCAGCAGAACCACAGCACCAGTCAGATTCAGGTAACTCGACAAAGTCGATGCCGTCGATCAGCTGCAGCAAAGCACGCGGCTGTTTCCAAACCTTCTGGGCACGGCGCAGGTGGCACGGGTCATGGTAGGTGACGCGCGCATCCAGCCGCCCGGACGGTTTTTCCAACGGGATCGACATCAAAAATTCGCT
>DATBWK010000213.1:0-5470 GCA_036514835.1 Bellilinea sp. | reverse complement strand
GCTTTGGATGCCAATCTGGCTAATGAGCAAACGCCGCTAGCGAATTCTTTGTCTCTCACTCAAAAAGCCGCCTGGATGGTGATTCCTGGCCAGCGTCTGACGTTGGATTTGCAGGCAGCCCGTTCGACTACCCCGATTTTGAATACCACCGCATTATTTACCGAAATTCGCGGGTTAATAGTTGGTGATGCAGGCCGGTTAATCCAAAACCAAATGAATCTGAGCCAGACGCCCACCATTCGCACCTCGCCCGCCTGGTGGCCGCGCCTGCCTCTTTTGCCCTTCCGCATACAGGCTGAATCGTCATGAACCATCTTCCTGGCCGCATTCTGGCGGTTGATCCGGGTTTGAAACGGATTGGTCTGGCGGTCAGCGACCCGACCCAAACCATTGCGACGCCGCTGCGCGTGATACATCACGTGTCACGCCTGGTGGATGCAGCGCAAATTGCTCAAATTGCCGCCGATCAGCAGACGGTACGGATTATTATTGGCTGTCCGCTTGATTCAGAAGGTCTGCCGGGACCGGCAGCGCGCAGTGCTGCCCGCGTGGCGGAAGCGATCCGTGCCCAAACCAGCCTGCCGGTGGAATTATGGGATGAGAGCGGCAGTACCTGCTCAGCGCAAGCCGCGGCAGTGGAGATGGGGTTGCCTCGCCGTAAACGTGCTGGACACCTGGATGAAGTTGCTGCCGCGGTAATCTTGCAATCTTATCTGGATTCTCTTTCGCATAGCCAATTTTAATCTATAAAAGCCTGAAAACAATGAGGAATTGACTCCATGGCTCAATCCAAACGCCGAACGATCCCACTGACCTGTGTCCTGCTGCTAATTTTGTCATGCATCCTGGCGGGCGGCGTATTTTGGGTGGTTAATTCGATACCGGTCATGGCTCAAAAAGCCTTCGGCGACCCTGCCCCGAGTCTCAACATTGTGCAGCGCATCCAATATGCCGCCCAATTGCTCCTGGCGCGCAATGACCTGCTCAATCCGGTTTCCGCCAAGGGAGTCTCGCAAAAATTCACGGTTAACCAGGGTGAATCGGTCAATTCCATAGGATTACGGCTGGAACAGGCTGGTTTGGTCAATTCCGCGGCAGCCTTTCGCAATTATTTGATTTATTCCGGACTGGACACCGACCTGCAGGCAGGTGATTTTGAACTTTCGCCAGGTTGGAACACGCTTGAACTGGCGGACAAGCTGCAGGACGCCACGCCGCTCGATGTGACCTTCGTGATTCTGCCGGGTTGGCGTGCCGAGGAAATTGCGGCCTCTCTGCCGACCTCTGGACTCAGTATCGCGCCGAACGACTTTCTGCAAGCAGTCCAAAATCCTTCGGCTGAGGCGTTGACCACCCTGGGAATCGAAATCGACAGTCTGGAGGGTTTTCTTTACCCCGGCGATTACAAACTCCTGCGCACCACCGACCTTACCGGTTTGCTGCGGGTATTGCTGATTGAATTTAATGCCCATCTTTCCGACAGCCTGCGTGCCGGTTTCGAGCAGCACGGGCTGAGTGTGGCTCAGGCAGTTAATTTAGCGTCCATTGTCCAGCGCGAGGCCATGGTCACCGATGAAGCTCCCATGATTGCCTCGGTTTTTTACAACCGGCTGGCGGCTGGCATGAAACTGGATTCCGACCCCACAGTGCAGTATGCGGTTGGTTTTAACCAGAATCAGTCTACCTGGTGGACCAATCCGTTGTCGTTCGCCGATCTGGAAACTAATTCTGCATATAATACCTATCAGAACCTGGGTCTGCCGCCCAGCCCGATCAGCAACCCGGGACTGGCAGCTTTACAGGCAGTGGCATTCCCGGCAGAATCTCCTTATTACTATTTTCGGGCGCGCTGCGATGGCTCAGGCATGCACACCTTTGCTGTCACCTTCGAGGAGCATTTGCAAAACGCCTGCCCCTGATCCCGATCACCTTTCACACCATCAGTGGAGTCAAGATGAAAACATTATTAGGCATCGATATCGGCGGCAGCGGCATCAAAGCTGCGATGGTGGATGTGGATACGGGGGAGATGGCAAGCGAGCGTAAACGCATCCCGACTCCGGAAGGCGCCCGCCCGGATGATATGGCCGAGGTGGTTGGGCAGCTGGTGTCCAGTTTCAAATACAAGGGAATTGCCGGCTGCGGCTTCCCGGCTGTTGTTCGGCATGGGGTTGTTAAAACGGCTGCCAATATCCATCACAGCTGGATTGGCGTGGACGTCAACCGTCTGCTGAGCGATGTCAGCCGTTGCACGGTGTTGACGGTCAACGATGCGGATGCAGCTGGAACTGCAGAGATGGCCTTCGGAGCCGGACGGGATCAAAAAGGGGTGGTGGCGATCATCACTCTGGGCACCGGAATCGGGTCAGCCATCTTCGTCGATGGCAAATTGGTACCCAACCTGGAGTTAGGTCATATCAAAATTCGCGGTCGGGATGCCGAGACCCGCGCCTCCGATGCCACCCGGCAGGATAAAAACCTTTCCTGGAAAAAATACGCCAAACGCCTGCAGGAATATCTAACCGAATTGGAAGCCCTGATCTGGCCGGATTTGATCATCATAGGCGGCGGCATCAGCAAGGAATCCGGCCAATATTTACCGCTCATCAAAACTCAGGCCAAAATAATACCAGCCCAGTTACTCAACCAGGCTGGTATTGTGGGTGCTGCTGTTTACGCGCACCTGCAAAGCTGAATTATCCGCCGCCTCCGCCACCACCGACCAGGCCACCTTCGGTGAATTTGCGCATGTCGCTGAAGATTGATTTGATTTCGGCTTCACCAATCGGTTGACCGGTCTCTTTGTGTTTGAGCAAACCCTGGGCAGATTTCTCCAGGGCTACTTCCTGCACCGTCAAATCACGGCTCAAAGCCTCCTTCACCAGCGCGGCTCCCACCGAATAACCGATGATGGGGTTGAGTGCCGTGACCACAATCGTGTTGCGCGCCAGCCAGCCTTCCGCTTTGGGTCGATTGACTTTGATTCCGACCACACAGCGCTCGGTAAAAGCCTTCACCGAGCCAATGATCACATGCATCATTTCGAAAAGGTCATGCGCGATGATGGGCATCATCACGTTCAACTCCAACTGACCCGCTTGCGACGCCAGGCTGACGGCTGTATCCAGCCCGATAACATGGAACATCGCCATGTCGAGCATCTCAGCCAGCACCGGGTTTACTTTGCCCGGCATAATGGATGACCCTGGTTGCACCGCCGGCAGGCGAATCTCGTCGAAGCCGGTGGATGGCCCGGAAGACAGCAGGCGCAGGTCATTGGCAATGCGCACCAGCGTGATCGCCAGCGTGCGAAGCGAGGCGGAGAAATCAGCCATGTCTGCCATGGACTGCATGCTCTCGAATAAATTGTCCGAGGTATATAGCTGAAGGCCAGACACCTGTGTCATGACCTTGACCATGCGCGGATGATACTCCCTGTGCGCATTCAAGCCTGTACCGGTAGCTGTCCCCCCGATGCCAAGACGCCGCAGCCCTTCAGCTGCCCGCCGTATCCGTTCCACGTCTCGCTCGACCGTCCGAGCGTAGCCACCAAATTCCTGACCAAGCCGTACCGGCACGGCATCCTGCAGGTGGGTGCGCCCGGATTTGACCACATCATCAAATTCCACCGCCTTAGCCTGCAAGGCAGCTGCCAATCCGCTGACCACCCCCAGCAGCTCTTCCAGCCGCCATAAGCATCCCAGCCGGATGGCGGTGGGTATGCAGTCGTTGGTGGACTGCGACATATTGACGTGGTCATTGGCGTTGACTGAATACTGCCCCAGAGTCCCGCCCATAATTACGGTGGCGCGGTTGGCCACAACTTCATTGATATTCATGTTGTGGCTGGTGCCAGCCCCCGCCTGGAACGGGTCAACCACAAACTGTGCCGCCCATTTGTCCACCATCACTTCTTCGCCAGCCTGGATGATGGCGTCCGCAATCTTTGCATCCAGCAGACCAACATCCCGGTTGACTTCGGCAGCCGCCCGTTTGATAAGTGCCATTGACCAGACAAATGCCCGGTAAGGTTTTTGCCCGGTAATCGGAAAATTCTCCACGGCGCGTTGTGTTTGCGGACCGTAGAGAGCGTCAGCCGGGACTTGGATCTCGCCCAGCGAATCACGTTCGGTGCGGAATAATGTCTCAGACATGGACTAACCCTATCTCCAAAGTCAGAAAATGGATTAATAAAAGAGGAAGTCGATTCGACTTCCTCTATGTCACAATGTAGTGCTACCCAGCCGTGCTATACCCGGGTCCCTCGGAGAAATATTTGTAATTCTCCTGGATATCGGGCGTCAAGTCGACCTTTTCGCCGGCTGCCAGGGTGCGAGTCGCTTCCAAATGGACTGCCTCGCCCTCATGGTTGGTCCCGTCATAAGCCTCGGCGTGCCCGGGGGTGCCAACCGGCCACGAAACTTTTTCGCCGCCCTTTGCTGTGAAGACCGATGGGACTTCATCTTCCGGGAAAATCGCCGCAAACGGGCACTCTGGGATGCAGGCGCCGCAGTCGATGCAGGTATCCGGATCGATATAGAACCAGGGGTATTTATCTTCCGGCTTGCCGGGAACAATACATTCCACCGGACAAACCGTTGCGCAACCGCCGTCGCGCAGGCAAAGACTGGTAATAATATGGGTCATGTTTTCCTCCAGTTGGGATATAAAGGGCGATCGTTATGGACGGATCTCTTTGATTATACCCTCGGTCATCAAACCCGATGGGTTTCCTGCTGGGCAACCTGAATATTACGCGGTGAGGGGAAAGGTTTCAGGTGCTTGTTCGACTGAAAGGGTCAAAGCACAAATTGGCTTTATAATCCACCCATCTCAAAAACCGCACCCCGTAAAATCACATCAGTGTAACAAACTGTCTCCAATCAGCCTGGATCAAATCGAGGCTAATGGATCAATTTTGTACACTTGGCATAGAGAAATTGTAGTCACCCGTTTTTCCTTTGTCAAGCCAAACCCATTAATTCTGTCCATCACATCCATGTCCTCTTCCAACCGACCCAACATACCCCCCGTCGCCATCCTGATTATTGGGATTTTGGCCGTATCCACCGCCTCGATTTTTATCCGCTTTGCCCAGCGGGAGGCACCTTCGTTAGTGGTAGCGGCTTACCGCATGGCCCTGGCAGGCGTTATCCTGGCGCCTGTAGGGTTGCCGGGCGCATTCAAGGCTCTACGTTCGCTGACTGCCCGCAGGCGTTGGTTGATTTTACTTTCCGGTCTGTTCCTGGCATTCCATTTTGGCGCCTGGATCACCTCGCTGGAATACACCACCGTAGCCAGTTCGGTCGTTCTGGTTACCACCACGCCGTTGTGGGTCGCGATTCTATCCCCGCTGGTGTTGAAAGAACGCATGAGCCGCGCCACCTGGCTCGGGTTGATTTTGGCCATGCTTGGCGGCGCATTGGTGGGGCTTCAGGAAGCCTGCAGCTGGAATGCCGGCAGACTGGCC
>DATBWK010000212.1:0-23566 GCA_036514835.1 Bellilinea sp. | reverse complement strand
GGAAATCATGCTTCGGTTAGGTTCACCACTGAGGCAATGTGTACGACAACGAAAATACCGTCCATTGTAGACTGATATAGCATTTATTTAGAACCATAAACACCCTCCCGTGGATAGATTTATGCTTGGCTGCACATTATTATTATGACACGCAGGGAAAAAATGTCAATTAATGTGATGATAATAGGGCGAGAGCAAATCGTAAAAAAATCGAATGAAATGTACTAATTTGTTGAATGGAAGTAGTAATAGGCGAACCAACGTGACGATGTTTTATGGCACCCAGCCGATGGCGTAAAAAGTAGGAACAAAGAGAATGCGGTCGCCGCGCTGCCAGGCAGCGGAATCGAGCTGGCGCAGGGCGGATAGTCGGGCATGGTTCAGGCTGCCGGCTAAATCGGCTTCGAGTGCGTCCCATTCCAGCTGCCAGCCGGAATCCAGCGGACGCAATGTCCACTCGCCGCCCATGACGCCGCTGGTGATGTTCTGCAGACCGGCCTGGAGGAACAGATCAGCCAGTTTGCGGCCCATTTCGATGTTTGCACCCTGACGGGCCAGGCTTTCTGCCTGCAGCCGTCCAATTTCTTCCAATTCAACTGGAAAATCAACCCGACCGCCGTAATCCGGCTCAGCCAATGCAAAGATGACGCCGCCAGGACGGGTCACGCGCAGCATTTCAGCCATGACATGTTGTGCATCCACCCACAACAGGAAATAATGCGTCAGGCAGGCATCAAAGGCTGCGTCGCGATAGGGTAGCTGCAGCGCATCACCCTGCACCAGGTTGGCGCGAGGGACAGTCTGCCGGGCAATTTGCAGGTTGGCACGGTCCCAGTCCAGGCCATGTAGGCTACCAGCCGGGCAGTCTGCCAATACGGCACCGGTGCCACAACCCGGTTCGAGGATACGGTAGGCCTTATTCAGCCCCGCTTTTTCGTATAGATAGCGGCGAGTCTGGGCTGTCCAGGCGGCTTGCTGAGAATAGCGGGCGTGCCAGTCCACCAGAAGGCTAAACCGGGGCTACTTCGTGCGCCCGCTGCCAGATTTGCTCCCAGGGGTCGCTTAACATATTGCCCAGGTTAGCATTCAGACCCTGACGCGGCAGTACGTCGCCATCAGGTTCGACATACAGCCAGGAACGGCCGGCGCCGGCGATCATTTCGCCGGTTTCCAGCAATTCCAGCGAAACTGGATTGAGATGGGAATACGGCACAGGCAGATCCCAAACCAACTGAATTTGATGATGGGCAGCCAGTTCACGAGCGTCGTCCAGCACGCTCTTCAAAGCGCCGGAGGTCTCGCTCAAACTTATGGCTGGGACGCGCATGGTCGCCAGGCGGTCCATAATATCCGGGACTTCGGCGGCGTTCTTTTCGGTGATGGTCAGGTGCACGGTGACGAACAGGTCCTCCGCCAGCGTGTCGCGCAGGGCTTCCCAGGATTGCTCATCCGTGGGGTCCAGCACCAGCATCAAATGATCCAGCCCAGCTTGCAGCACCTGGTGCAGATATTCGGTTTCGGAGAAGCGCAAGCCGCAGGAGAGCACGCCAGCGACCATGCCAAGCTGCTCGGCGTAAGTGATCAACTCGACCAGGTCGGGACGCTGGGTGGGTTCACCGCCAGTGAAGATCACGTGCGGAATGCCGGCGTTCCAGGCTTTGTCCAGAATGGTCTTCCATTCCTCGGTAGTCAGATTGCGTTTGACGCGGTCATTGGGTGCGTTGGCAATGTGGCCATCCGCGGTTTCATAGGTCAAGGCACAATCCAATCGCAGCGGGGCGATCAGTTTCTGGCTGTGCGGTGCTGTGCGATCAAAATCGAGGTAGGTGGCGGGGTCGAGGTCTGGCGTTTCCACCAGGGTGGTGACCCGATCGGAGAAAGCGTGAAAATCAGCCAGCGCCTTCGAAACACTCACCTGGTAGCGCTTGGAAACCCGCTCGGCGACCTCGCCGGGACGAGTTTGTTTCAACAGGTGATAAGCATACTCGGTCGCGGTCTCATTGAGGTGCAGTACCGTGGAGGCGTTGACGATTAATGTACCGGTTCCATCCTCCTCGATGCGCAGATGCAGGCGGAAGGGAACAGGTACATCGGGTGGAGATTGAAAATGGTGCACACCTGAAGGAAGTGGCGCTTGCAGCGGGAAATAGCGATCGAAAAGATTGCGAATTGTTTTCATTTACTTTTCCTCCAGCTTCGGCGGTGAAAGGTCAGGGTATTGCGGGTAAGGCAGCGGCAATCGGGTTGCGAGCCAGCGGGCAGCCGCCGCCGCATTCCGATAACAGCGCACAACTGTGGCATTCATCCGGTAAATTGCGTCGTTCACGCAGGCTGACAGCCAGGTCATGCTGCCAAATGCTTTGCCAGGGATCGGCGAGGATGTTGCCGAGCGATGTGTAATAGGATTGACAGGGCAGCACGTCGCCGTTCGGCTCGATGCACATGTTATATAGCGCGGCGGAGCAACCCTTTACGCCCAGGTCCATCTGTACCGGGTCAAAATTGCAATATTGGGTGGGGGTATACCAGATCAGACGCTGGTTGGCGGCTTCGGTTTTACTGCGCGCCAGGTCGAGCAGCGGCGGCAGGGCTGATTCGGCCAGCCCGGTGCCGACCGTCGAGCCGCGACCGGAGTAGATAAGTGCGTTCAAACCGATGGTAGGCACGCCCAGGTCAGCCAGGAAATCCAGCGTATCGGAAAGAAATGGCGCGTTTTCTTGCAGCAAGGTAGTGTTGGTCATGACGAACAGTCGGGTGGCAAGCGCATTGCGCACGCCCGCGACGGTTTCTTCCCAGGCACCGTGCGGCGCGACCATGTGGTCATGGATGGCAGGGTTATGCGATTCGAGCGTGATTTGAACGTGATCCAGGCCGGCAGCCACCAGTGATTGAACAAAGGCTGGATCTTTCAGCTTGCGGCCATTGGTATTAATACCGGTGATCTGCCCCAGGGTTTCAGCATGGGCGATCAATTCGGGCAGGTCCGGGCGCAGGGTAGGCTCGCCGCCGGTGAAGACGATATGCGGGATGCCGATCGACCATAGAAGGTCGAGCGTGCGCTTCCAGGCAGAGGTATCCATTTCCGGGAAAGTACGCGGACGGGCGTTATAGCAGTGCGGACAATTGTTGTTACAGCGGTAGGTCAGCGCCAGGTCCATACGGTAGGGGGCTGAAGGTTGTTTGGAAAAGGGCGCCAGAATGTCGAGATCCAACTCATGCACCGGGCAGGCTCCGTCCGGTGCGGTCAGCTCATCTAGTTGAGGTAAAAACTGCGCATAGTCAAGTAACGCGGATTCGCCGGGTACTTTGTATTGGCGAGTGATGGCTTTTACGGCTGCCGGTTGAGGTACTTTTTCCAGGGCCAGATATGCCATCAACGCCGCGGTGGGGTTGAGATGAAAGGCGCGGTTGGCATTCACCAACAGCAGACCATGCCCATCCGCTTCCAGCCGTAAGTGGATACGCGCCTTGCCTCCGCGGTCCTCACGGCTGTAATGATAAACGCCAGCCTTCGGCAGGTCAGGTGTCTGGCTGCCTCCCTTGAACAAAAAGCGGGGGAAGAGATTGGATACGCGTTTTACCATTAATGGATTCCTTGTCTAGCGGCCGCCTCCGGCACAGGCGCAGGCGCAACCAGCACAGGCGCAGGCACAGGCACACGACCTTCCGCCACCGCCGCCGCCACCGGTGCGGGTGTAGGTGGTCTTGGGAACAGGATTGGTTTTGTTGGTAATGGTGTCGGTGAAGCTGGTCAGATTACCGATGACATTTTGAGAGAAGGATTCAACCCCGCTAACCATCGAGGCAGCAAAATCAGAGCCGGGTAGTTTAGGCAGGTTGAAGGAGCCGCCAGTTCCGCCAGTTGGAATACCGCCTGTCGAGACTGGGGCAATCCCGCCGCTTCCCAGACCGCCGGATGCGGGGCGCATTCCTGGGTCGAAGCGCCACCACCAGGTGGGCACTATCACGGGCTGCGGGCCAAAGGATTGTTGGGTGCGACCGGACCAATCTTTGTCGAGCATGGTCCAATCCATCACCTGCTCGTAGGTCTCAGACTTGACTTCGGGAGTACCCGCGGCGGTCACCTGCGCCCAGGCTTTTTCCATGATGGCGGTGTAATATTCGATCGATTCCTTGCGGCTGAAGCCTTTCATTTTTTCAGACACGGATTTGACCAGACCGACGGTTACCGTTTGCAGTTCACGGCGTTGACCGGCTTTATCCGGGGTGCTGAAAGCGCGCAGGAAATCAATTTCATAGGGCTGCAAGTTGTCGGGCTGAGGAACTGTAACTTCAAGCTTGAGCGGGTCTCGGGTGGTGACCGTGGCAGCGCCTTTTTTGAGGGTGCTGAACAGGATCATGCTCATGACCTTGTCGAGCGGCTGTTCCAACAGGATGGCAGCTTCGACGGCGGAAAGGCCGCGTTTGATGCCATGCCCCTCGACCGCGATCTTGGGGGGCATGTATTGCAGTTTACGTTTTTCCGCAGCGCGGGCGCCAAAGATGCCCGAGAGCACAATCACCACGATGATCAGACCAAAACACAAAAACGGGAAGAAAGCGTCAAAGGAAATGGAGCGCGGATTGGGGAATTCGGTGGCGACCACCACTTCGGCGGGCACCAGGCGCATGGGGAAGCTGGCGCCGAATTCGTAACGCGTGGAGGCATTGGCATTGTCAGCTGTCCAGGTATAGAAGACGCGATTTTGGGCATCGTAGCCACTGACGGGTTCGTCAACACCAGGCCAATTGCCGGAGGGTGTAAAGTAGCGCGGTTGTTCCGGTTCGAGACCCGGCGGCAGGATGATGCTGAAGGTGTAGTTCGTGTTCCCGCGGACGAATGACGAATCAAACCAGCTGGGTGTGAAGTTCAGGCTGGCGTAGGGTTCAGCTTCCTGCTCCGAGCCAGCCCCGAGAGCGTTACGCACGGTCCCCACGGTCACATGCAGGGTGCCGGTTTGCCCAGGCTGGATCGCATTGGATCCGAGATGAAATTCAACGCCAGGCGATACATATTGCGAGTCGGCGATGCGGTCAACCGGAGCGCCCTCGATCGTGGCGCTGATGCTGTTGAGTTCGTATTCAAAATTTGGCATGCCAACATCCACAATGTCGATGGGGTCGGCATTGCCTTCGTTGGCAAACGTGATGATGTAATCCAGACTGAGGGTACCGTCTGAATTTACAAACACGCTGATATTTTGTTCCGGGACTTGAAAGGAATAATTTTGCGCCAGAGCTGGCGACGCAGTCACCAGCAAAACCAGCGCGACGAGCAGCAGGAGACCACCCCGAATCCTGTGCACCGAGCACCTCCCTAAAATGAATTGTTAAATTACCACTTGGGTTCTTCGGTCAACTGGTAGGTTGTGTTGCACCACGGACAGGTGACCACAGGCGCACCAGCGACCATTTTGATGTCTTCCGGTTTGAGCGTGCCCCCGCACGACTCGCATTTGATTGTATCCATATTGACATTGCCGGGCAGGTCAATATTGAGGGTGACATTGGTGTCTGCTGGTTGGGCTGGTTTACGGGACGCCCAGAAGATC
Organism: Bellilinea sp.; assembly: GCA_036514835.1. Taxonomy (GTDB): domain Bacteria; phylum Chloroflexota; class Anaerolineae; order Anaerolineales; family Anaerolineaceae; genus Bellilinea. The sequence continues at coordinate 18,014 of DATBWK010000212.1, read as the reverse complement.
AGCACCAGGCCAATGCCCACGCTGATGATTCCGACGGGAATCCAGCCAACGGAACCCTGGTCACCGGTGGAACCCCAGATAAACAGGACGCCAAAGAAGATGAGAATAGCCGCAACAATGTAGGCAATTATTTTTCCAGCGCGCATTGGTTTCCTCCGATATGGTGTAGTGTAACATTTTATAATAACCAGGGCTATTGACAAAGATCATTTTTTCGCGGGCTTGGAATAAACACCCCAATGACCGGTATTCTCATATACGCAGTCAAAAGCGGCAAGTTGCAGCCCGCGGAGCTTGAGCGTGACCTGCTATAATTTTAGCCGGAGGACCCATCCATGAGCACTGAAAATGAACGCCAGGAACTCGCGGAACTCGTTCGCACCTTGAATTTTCACTCACACCGCTATCACGTGTTGGATGCGCCGCTGATCAGCGATTACGAGTATGACAAAATGCTCAAACGGCTTTTGGAACTGGAAGCAGCCCATCCAGATTGGATTTCGCCAGACTCGCCCAGTCAGCGAGCCGGCAGCGCCGTGCTGGATAAATTCGTCAAGGTGCGGCACCCGGGGGCGGTCTTGAGTCTGGCGAACGGTTTCGGCGCGGCGGATGTGCGAGCCTGGTATGAGCGCATTCTACGGCTGGATGATCGGGTAGCTTCCTCTGGATTTGTAGTGGAACCAAAAATCGATGGGTTGACCGTGGTTTTGCACTACCAGGACGGGAGGTTTGTGCTGGGCGCTACGCGCGGCGACGGTGTAGTGGGGGAGGATATTACCGCCAATTTGCGCACGATCCGCGGTATGCCGTTGACCATACCGCTTCAGGAGGACGGCCCAAAACCGCCGGCACGTCTGGTAGTGCGCGGCGAAGCGTTCATGAATTTGCGCGACTTCGAGGCGCTCAATCAACGCATGATCGAGGCCGGCGAAAAAGCCTACCTCAACCCGCGCAATACCGCTGCCGGGTCGCTGCGCCAACTCGACACGTCGTTGACCGCTTCCCGTCCGCTGCGGCTGTTGACTTATCAGATATTAAGCGCAGATGGCGCTGCGCCGGATACGCAGTGGGGCACGCTCGAACTATTGCGCAGGCTGGGGCTGCCCGTGACGGATGCGGCAGTGCTGGTGAAGGATATTGGGGAAGCCATCGAAGCCTGCCAGGGTTGGGTGACCAAACGGGATACGCTGGCATACGAGGCGGATGGGGCGGTCATTAAATTGAACGACCTGCGCCTGGCAGCCGACCTTGGCGTGGTGGGCAAAGATCCGCGCGGGGCATTGGCGTTCAAATTCCCGGCACGCGAGGTGACCACCCGGCTGCAGGGTATCGGAATTAATGTGGGTCGGACGGGTGTGCTGACGCCGGTCGCCAACCTGGAACCGGTGGAAGTAGGCGGTGTGGTGGTAAAACAAGCTACCCTGCATAATTTTGATTACATCTGGGAGAAGGATATCCGCATTGGCGACCGGGTGCTGCTCAAACGGGCCGGCGATGTGATTCCATATGTGATTGGACCGGTGGTGGAGCAGCGCACTGGTAGCGAGAGAGTCTTCGAGCCGCCCAAAACCTGCCCGGCTTGCGGTCAAGCGGTGGAACATTTGGATGGCGAAGTAGCCTGGTACTGCGTCAATGCCGCCTGCCCGGCGCAGCTGATGCGCAACATTGAGCATTTCGTTGGGCGCGGCTCGATGGATATCGTCGGGTTGGGCAGCAAGATCGTGGAACAGTTGGTGGATGCGGGTCTGGTGCATGATGTTGCCGATCTGTACACTATTACCAGGGAAAATTTGCTCAGCCTCGAAGGATTTGCTGAAAAGAAGGCCGATAACCTGCTAGCGTCCATTGAGACGTCGCGGCAGCAGCCATTGGCGCGTTTGATCAACGCTCTCGGTGTCCATGGCGTGGGAGAAGTGATGGCGGTTGACCTGACGCGGGTCTACCCGGACCTGGAAGCACTCAGCCAGACGACGGTCGAAGCACTGCAACGGATCGAGGGAGTCGGGCCGAATATCGCGCAGGCGATTGTCGATTGGTTTGCCCGCCCGGCGAATCGTCAGGTATTGGAGAAATTGAGAAAAGCTGGCGTTTGGCCAATAGCCGAGCAAAAAGCTGCTCCGACGGGTCCGCAGCCGCTGACCGGGTTGACTTTCGTGATCACCGGCACACTGCCGGGATTCTCACGTGAAGGCGCCAAGGAATTTATTCAACAGTACGGCGGCAAAGTGACCGACAGCGTCACCAAAAAGACGAACTACCTGGTCGCGGGAGACTCAGCTGGCTCGAAACTGGAAAAAGCGCGCGAATTGGGGGTCAAAGTCGTTGATGAACCTGCGCTGCGCAGCATGGTGGAGAATTAAATTGCGTATAGCCAGGTACCAAAAATGACAAAAGCTAAAAAGACAATCATTCTCAAGCCGGGACGGGATAAATCCGTGCTGGCGCATCACCCGTGGATTTTCTCCGGGGCGGTGGACCGGGTGGAGGGCAATCCAGAGAGAGGCGAAAGCGTGGTGGTACGGGATGCCTCCGGGTTGGCGTTGGGCTGGGCAGCCTACAGCCCGACCTCATCGATTAGGGCACGAATGTGGAATTTGGATCTGGCTGAGCTGGTGGATGGCGAATATTTCAGCAGGCGAATTGGAAATGCCATTGCGCGGCGGTCGGCGCTGGTTCCGCCAGCGGAGACGACTGCGCTGCGGCTGGTGCACGGCGAGTCAGATGGGCTGCCCGGACTGGTGGTGGACCGCTATGCTGATGTACTGGTGGCGCAGATTTTGACGGCTGGAGCCGAATTCTGGCGCGAGACGATTGCAGAAGCATTAGTACAACTGACTGGGGTCAAAACCATTGTCGAACGCTCAGATGTAGATGTGCGGCAATTGGAAGGGCTGGAACCGCGAACCGGCATGCTGCGCGGAGAAGCGCCCGGGAGGGTGGAAATCGTCGAAAACGGGATGCGCTTCCTGGTGGATGTGGTCAACGGGCAGAAAACCGGCTTTTACATCGATCAGCGGCGCAACCGGCAGCGGGTCGGTGAGCTTGCAGCCGGACGGGATATGCTCAATTGCTTTTGCTACACCGGCGGGTTCAGCGTTTACGCTCTGGCGCACGGGGCAAAGAGCGTCGCATCGGTGGATTCGTCAGAGGATGCGTTGGAGATGGGGCGGCAACATGTTGACTTGAACGGCCTGCCTGCCGAAAAGACCGAATGGATCGAAGGGGACGTATTCAAGGTGCTGCGATTAATGCGCGACCAGGGTCGCTCCTTTGATATGATCGTTCTTGACCCGCCCAAGTTCGCTCCGACCGCGGCTCAGGCAGAACGGGCCGCGCGAGGCTACAAGGACATCAATTTGCTGGGTTTCAAACTGCTGCGTCCAGGCGGAATCCTGGCGACGTTTTCCTGTTCCGGCGGAATTTCTGCCGAGCTATTTCAAAAAATTGTCGCCGGCGCGGCGTTGGACGCCGGTGTGGATGCGCGAATCGTGCAAACCCTGACCCAGGGGGCCGATCATCCGGTGGCTTTGGCCTTTCCAGAGGGGGCCTATTTGAAAGGGCTCATCCTTCAAATCTAATTACTTTTCAGCACAATCACAAAATTAATCCTGAGGCTTTAGCATGTATATCCCAAAGCTATTTCGCGAGGAAGAAGAAGAAAAGATCCTTGAATTTCTGAGGAAAAACAACTTTCCCGCACTTGTTTCCACTAATGGCGAAAAGTTAATTGCCAGCCATTTACCCGTAGAAGTGCATGATGATGGAAATGGCAAACTGACTATTTATAGTCACATGTCGCGCGCTAATCCGCAGTGGAAATCATTTGACGGGCAAGAGGTGTTGCTTATATTTCAGGGTCCGCACACCTATATCTCCGCGCGTTGGTATAACCATGTCAACGTGCCTACCTGGAACTACACCAACATCCACGTATATGGCCGGGTGAGGGAAATTCAAGGTGAAGAATTGTATTCTCTGCTCAGCCGATTGGTGCACAGGCACGAATCAGATACGGCCTACCGGCTTGAAACCCTGCCACAGGATTTTGTTCAGCGGGAAATGAATGGCGTGTATGGTTTCGCCATTGATGTTCAAAGGATTGATGCCGGGTACAAACTTAGCCAGAATCGAAACGATGAAGATCATCAAAATATCGTTGCTGAATTGGATAAGCGCGGGGATGTAGATTCTACGGAAATCGCGAAAGCCATGCGTGAACAGCGGAAAAAAGGATAGAGACTAGGGCTAAGCGTCAATTTATTGGGCATAGAAATTAATACAGCCCTATCGGTTGTCCGATAGGGCTGTATTTTTCGAACTGTTCAGTGGAGATGGCGGGAATCGAACCCGCGTCCGAAAGAATAGACCCGCGAACTTCTACGAGCGTAGCAATTCTTTAGTTTCGCGGCTTGCCCGGTGATTTGCAGAACAGGAAAGCCACTATCCGCTCAGGCCCGAAAGCCTTCTTTCGCAACCCCCGCGGCGTGGGAGGCGGCAGTCTGACTTTGTGGCGCCCGCATCTACTACCGGTCAAACAGCGGAGCAGGCGGACGTGACCTACGAGAGGTCATTTGCTGATCACCCTAGCTTAGGCAGCGAGGGGGAGAGCAGCGTATTGAGTGCGATTGGCACTTGATTTTTTGGACTGATTTTACGAGGTCGGTCCCTCTCGGCTCGCAGTCCGGGACCAGCCTCTCCCGTCGAAGCCTGTCATCCCCGGTAAGATCATTATACCCGGATTGAGGACTTTTTTCGTGTAAGAAAATTGTATGAATAGCAAACAGTGGGTGTAGAATCAAGCTGTCAGCCGGGTCCGCCCGCAATCAACCTGGAGGTGCTCCCATGATCAGCATTTATAAATCAACACCGAACGGGCTGGAGCAAATCACTGAATTCACCAGCGGTTGCTGGGTTAATATGATCGACCCGACCAGCGACGACATCGAGCGGATGGCGGGGCAAGGCATCCCGCAGGATTTTATGACTTACCCGTTAGACATGGACGAACGGGCGCGTTCCGAACGCGAAGACGACGGGAAAATGCTGATTTTGATCCGCATCCCATTCTTCCAGGGGCTAAACGTGGATGTGCCGTACAGCACCCTGCCTCTGGGGCTCATTTTGACAGATTCGATGATCGTCACTGTATGCCGCCGGCAAAACGATTTGACGACTGAATTTGCCAGCGGAAAAATTAAAAATTTATCCACCGGCAAACGTATCCGGTTTGTGCTGCGCATGCTGCTGCTGAATGCCAACCGTTACCTCAGCCACCTGCGCCAGATCAACAAAATGACGGAAGACTCGGAAGACCGGTTGCAGCAATCCATGCAAAATAAAGAAGTGCTGGAGCTGCTGAAGTACCAGAAGAGCCTGGTGTACTTCACCACCGCTTTGAAAGCCAACGAATTGCTGTTGGAGCGGCTGCAGCGCACACAACTTTTCCGTCAGTACTCCGACGATGAGGATTTGCTGGAGGATGTCATCACCGAGAACCAGCAAGCCATTGAAATGGTCAATATTTCTGCCAACATTTTGAGCAGCATGATGGACGCTTTTGCTTCAATCATTTCTAATAATCTTAACGTGGTAATGAAATTCCTGGCAGTGGCGACCATCCTGGTAAGTTTGCCGGTTGTCATCACTGGCTTCTATGGTATGAATGTGAATTTACCCTTGATGGACTGGCAGTACACCTGGATTGCTATCCTGGGTCTCAGTGTATTAATCGTAGGCGTTACCATCTGGTTCTTCGTCCGAAAACGCTGGTTTTAAATGCAACCACCGGCTGGTGGCCGGTGGGTTAGTGGGAAGGACAGGACTCGAACCTGCGACATCGTCGGTGTAAGCGACGCGCTCTAACCAACTGAGCTACCCTCCCAATTTATACTACGGCGCAAATTATACCGCGAAAAAGCCAGACCGAACCACTTTGAATAATTCATAATATAGAGATTTTTCCTGGAGCAACCCTCATGCGCTTTGTCCGCTTTCAAATTGGCAACGGTCAACCAACCTACGGTTGGTTGTACGGCGAACAGATTGGTCTGATCGACGGGACTCCTTTTGGCGACTACCGCCGCCTGGAAGCCGAGATTCCCTTTAGCTCAGTGACGCTGTTGCCGCCAACAGAGCCTTCGAAAATTGTTTGTGTGGGACGCAATTATCTCGATCACGCCAAAGAACTTGGCAACGAAGTGCCAGATGTGCCGATGTTGTTCCTTAAACCGCCTTCAACTTTGATCGGACCACGTGTGTCCATCCACCTGCCGCCGCAGTCCAATCAGGTCGAACATGAAGCTGAATTGGCAGTGGTGATCGGGCGGCGCGGACGCTGGATTGCACCGAACGATGCCAAAGATTATATTTTCGGGTATACCATTGCCAACGACGTCACTGCGCGCGATCTGCAGCGTAGAGACGGTCAATGGACGCGCGGTAAAGGCTTCGACACTTTCTGCCCGGTTGGACCCTGGATTGAGACCGACATGGATCCATTCGACCAACTGATCACCTGCCGGGTCAATCAAGAAGTACGGCAAATGGCTTCCACCCGGGATATGGTTTTTTCTGTCCAACAATTAATAGCCTTTACGTCCTCCGTGATGACACTTGAGCCTGGAGACTTAATTCTAACGGGCACGCCAGCCGGGGTGGGACCTTTGGTTCCGGGAGACGTGGTTCAGATCAGCATTGAAGGAATTGGTGAATTAACCAATCCAGTGATCGCCGAAACTCCAATCCCTTAAGTGTTTTATGACAAATCATGATAACTTTCACATAGTTTGCCGTTTGGTTTGCATTGACAAACCATTTGGGGACTTGTATAATCTTTATTAAGATTTGTTCATTTAGTGTTAACAAGCGAAACGAGTAAGGCAGGCGGCGGAGATCTGACCACTTAACATGGTCGCTTGCCGGAGATTAATTTTCCGGCGGGTGTTCAGGGAGCCAAATAGCGAAACCGGCCCAAGGCCGGTTTTTCGTTTTTAATCATCCAACAGGGAGGACAACATGGAAACGGTTTATACGAAGGAAGTAGGGTCAGATCTCGACGAATACTACTCCAGCGAGAGGTCGCGAATTTTGGTGGTGGAGGATGACCAGGATACGGCCTTTCTGTTGAAGCAAATTCTACGGCACGCGGGCTTCGACGTCCTCAGCGCGATCAATGGCAAAGAAGCCCTCAACAAGGTCAACTTGAGCTTTCCGGACCTGGTGCTATTGGATCTGATGATGCCGGAGATGGACGGGTGGGAGACGATCGATAGTTTACGTCAGGTGAGCAACACCCCGGTTATTATTTTGACGGCACTTAATAATAAAGAAAATGTAGTTACCTGCTTCCAGCGCGGTGTGGACGATTACATGACCAAGCCGTTCTACAAGGGAGAAGTCGTGGAACGTGTCAATGCCGTATTGCGCCGCTCGCGTTCGTCGCGCGACGCCAACCGCTTCGTATTTCCCCAGGTCGGTCTGGCGATTGACATCCAAACCCGTGAAGTACGGCTGAAGAACACCCGTATTCAATTGACCGGCAAGGAGTTCAGCGTGCTGCTCAATTTGGCCAAGCATGCGCCGGAAATTGTGCATTATCAACAAATATCCCAGGCTGTGTGGGGAAAGGATTTCCCACAGGCACGGCAACGGATCAAATACCTGGTGTATTTATTGCGACAGAAGTTCATGGAAGCCGATGTGGCAGCCGAAGGATTGATTGTCAACGTTGACCGGCTGGGGTACAAGTTGATCACGTCAGCCTAAATCAGACTATTGTTACCGTTGGGAGGGGGATGGGCGGCCCGGCCGGGCCGCCCATCGTTTAAATATGATCTGCGCCGTAACCAGAGTTGACCGCCAATCGCCAATGAATTATCATCAAGCCATTCAATCTACTCCATGCATCATTGAGACTATTATCCTTTGAAGAAAATTAGCCCATATATACTGGTCGCTGCCGGTTTACTCGTCATTGTTTTGGGGTTAAGTGGTAGTTTTACGACATTATTTGATTCTATTCTGCAGCGGCTAGGTCTGGTGAATGAACTTGGCGACTCTATGATGGGGTTTAAACCGTTGGAGCTGCCCATCGGCAGCCAGATCGGTCAGCAGACTGCACCAGACGTCGAGATAACTCAACCGCCGGCAAATCGCCCGCAAGTTACTTTCCCGACTTCGACGCCTCGCAGCCTGTCGCCTTTTCCGACTCCGGTGGGAAGTCAGCCGACAGAATTCATTCCGACGCCCACCCTTTTTCCAACCATTCCAACTAATCTCGAGATACCGGTGATTGGCCTGACCGCGCCGATTGTTCCATCCGACCCGGCGGAGGTCCGTATTGGCAGTGATACATTTGAACAATGGAAAGCCCCCGACAAATTTGCCATAGGCTGGCATACGAAATCTGCGCTGCTCGGGCAAATTGGCAATACAGTTTTTAATGGGCATCATAATGTTTTCGATAAAGTTTTCGAGAACCTGAATAAGGTAGTGCCCGGCGATGAAATCATTGTTTACGGCGGGCGGATTCGCTACACCTACATCGTGGTCAACGTCATGATTTTGCCCGAACGCAATGTTGAACTGGCAACCCGGCTGGAAAATGCCCGCTGGATATTGCCGTCGAACGATGAGCGACTGACCTTAATCACCTGCTGGCCGGCAGAATCAAACACGCACCGCCTGATTGTGGTGGCGCAGCCTATTGGGTATCCGGTTGAGACTATTCCGACAGAGCAACCAGCGGATGCCGGTGAATCAGGAACCGGCGCAGGGACTCCTGCACCGGCTCCATAAATAAAACGAAAATAAATTCCAGCTGTTAGCGGGTTGCCATGGTTAGATTTGCCACATAGCGGTTCGGCTGCAGGGATGTTACCAGGTGTGCGGGTTCGGCGATTACGAATAGCCGGCCCCAGGATGAATTCCCATCGGCTTCGATGCAGGTTTGCAGGACCAGTTGTCCGTTCTGCGTATAAACTTTGTAGAATAAGTCGGTTACGCTGATGCGGGCGCCGCTGGGATCATCTAGGTCGACAAAATCGGAATAGGGACTGTTGGGGGAAAGCGCCTGGTACCTCAGGACTTGCTTGACGCGATATGTATTGGCATGACCATCACCATAAACCAGCGACAAGACCTTACCTTGCGCTACCGAGAAAAATTGCTGGCCCAATAGGTAATTGTGCGCCAGCAGGGCAACTGTGCCGTACTGCGCCGCCATAGCGAATTGCGTAGCAGCTTCGGATTGGGTAGAAACAAAACCAGGGGCAGTGGATGGCTGTTGAACGATAGGGGCAGCGAAAAGCCCGCGGGCGAAAATACCGGCAACCAGGTTGGGATTGCCGCTAACCGCGACTGATGCGGTAAATGATGACAGCGAGTTGACAGCCGCGCTGGCTGGCTGAATATTCTCAAGGTTGGGACCAGTGACCGGAATCGTATCAGCAGCAACCGATTGAACCGGTTGTAAAAGGAGCGCCAGGGCGAAGATTAAGCTTAGGAAAAGTGATTTTGTAGGTTTCATATTTGTTGGTAATAATTAGGTGGAATTTCGATACTAAATTTAGTTTGTTTGAAAGTAGAAAACAAGGTCAAATGAAGGCTTGTAAACTGACTGTAAGCCTCCGAATTAGCGACCCCGTCCGGAGACTGCCCGGCGTTAGCCCTGTGGTATAATTTGCGTGATTTTTATTCTGCTCACCGGTCGGTGACTTGAAGGAGAACCAGAATGTCTGGACATTCCAAATGGGCGACTATCAAACGAAAAAAAGGCGCAGCTGATGCCAAGCGCGGGCAGGTTTTTACCCGCCTGACCCGTGAAATTGTGATGTCAGCTCGTGAAGGCAGCGGGGACGTGGACTCAAACTTCCGCTTACGGCTGGCAGTCGATAAAGCCCGAGCCCAGAACATGCCGAAAGAAAATATCGAACGCGCCATCAAACGCGGCACCGGTGAGGGGAAAGACGGCGTTGTATTCGAGCAGGTCTTTTATGAAGGTTATGCCCCGCACGGTGTGGCATTGATGATCGAATGCTTTACCGAAAACCGCAACCGGACGGTGGCGGAAGTACGCCATGTTTTAACTAGGGCCGGCGGAACCATGGGCGAAGCTGGCTCGGTTGGCTGGCAATTCAAACGCGCTGCCTATTTCTCGGTCCCCGGCACTGAAAAAGACATGGAAACGATATTCGACCTGGCAGTGATGGCTGGCGCGGATGACGTCAATTATGAAGACGGCTATATCGAGATCGTTGGACCGGTAGAGACTTTCAAGACCATATCGGATGCGCTGCGCGGCGGGAAGTTTGCTTTGGAAGAAGCTGAACTACGGATGCTGCCAACCAATGAAATGGAACTTGGCGTTGAGGAAACCCTGCAAGTCCTGCGCTCTGTTGAGAGCCTGGATGAACTGGACGATGTGCAGAATGTATTCCATAACCTGCATATCTCTGAGGAGGCGCTCGCGTCCCTGGCAGAGGAATAACCGATGCTGGTTGTGGGGATCGATCCCGGGACAGCTACCACAGGCTACGGCCTGGTCGCTGAGACGAATAACGGCATTTCTGTCGTCGATTACGGCGTCATCACAACCCCGGCTGGGGAACGTCCGGAAGTTCGCTTGGAACTGCTGTATCAGAAAATTAATGAAATTTTGCTTCTCCATCGACCTGAAAGCGGCGCGGTGGAGAAACTTTTTTTCCAGCGCAATGTATCCACTGCCATCTCCGTTGGGCAGGCGCGCGGTGTACTATTGCTGGCCCTGGCGCAGCATCACGTGGCCGTAGGTGAATACACGCCGCTGGAGGTCAAGCAGGCCGTTACCGGATATGGCGGCGCAGATAAACAGCAAGTGCAGCTCATGGTTAAGGCGCTGTTGAATTTGAAGGATGTGCCGCGTCCGGACGATGCTGCCGATGCGTTGGCGGTTGCCATCTGTCATTTGCATTCGATGCGTTTGAAGAATTTAAGCCAATGATCACCAGCACAGCCAACCCGACCATCAAATTCATCCGCAAGCTGGCAGACCGCAAAGAACGTCAGCAGACCGGCATGTTTTTCGTAGAGGGATTGCGGATTGTGGGTGAAGCGGTACAGAAAGGCTGGGAAGTCGAGACCCTGGTGGTGGCGCCAGAATTGCTGACCAGTCTTTTTGGCCAGCAACTGGTGGCGGATGTGACTGCTCAACGAGGCAGGGTCGAAGAAGTGTCCGCGGATGTGTTCCGCAGCCTGTCGCTCAAGGACGGTCCGCAGGGAATCGCAGCGGTGGTGCGCCAACGATGGTCCAACCTGGACGACGTTCATATAAAGTCCGGCGATACCTGGATTGCCCTCGATTCGGTACAGGACCCGGGCAACCTCGGCACTATTCTGCGCACGTCGGATTCAGCCGGCTGCCGCGGCGTGATTCTGCTGGATCAGTCCACCGACCCGTTCGACCCGGGTACAGTGCGGGCGAGCATGGGAGCGGTATTTTCTCAGCCCTTGATCAAAACAAGCCTGCCAGCCTTTGCTAATTGGAAAAGACGCGAGGGTGTTTCTGTGATCGGCACGTCGGATAAGGCCAAACTGGATTATCATCGTTTCGAGTATCCGGATGGGCTGGTGGTGTTGATGGGCAGTGAACGACAAGGTCTGCAAGAGCAACACCTGGCGCTGTGCAGCGGGGTGGTATCCATCCCCATGCAAGGCGAATCCGATTCATTGAATTTGGCGGTAGCTACCGCGTTGGTGGTGTACGAAATTTTGAATAAAAGACGCGACCGAGACGTCAAGCAGCCGTAACCACGAGATTGGAGCCAATAAATGATCGTTCATATGCAGGGTGAGGTTGTGGCAGCCGGTCTGGACAGTTTGACGTTGCAAATGGGCGGTTTTGGCGTACAAGTCTTTGTGCCTGCCGGATTGGCAAAACAGAGCCAGGCGGGCGAGATGGTTTTCCTGCATACCAATATGGTGGTACGCGAGGACAGCTGGTCGATTTACGGCTTCGAGCATGAGATCGAAAGAGACTTTTTTATCCTGCTGCTGGCGGTCAATGGGATTGGTCCGCGGCTGGCGCTTGCGATTTTGTCCACCCTGTCGGTGGACGTCATTCGGCGGGCGGTTTTGTCGGAACAAGCCGAACTTTTTACCCGTGTGCCGGGAATCGGCAAGAAGACTGGTCAGAAGATCGTGCTTTACCTGCAGGGCAAGGTGGGTGAAGCGGGTGAAATGCGCGAAACGATCGGTACGATGGACATCGATACCGAGGTACTCGATGCTTTGACCGGGCTGGGCTACAGCGTGATAGAAGCGCAAACCGCCATCCAATCCATCCCGCGGGACGCGTCGAAGGACGTGGAAGACCGGCTACGAATAGCGTTACAATTCTTCAATAAGTAAACAGGAAATTGGAGATATGGGGGATTTGGCCGTAGTGAAACTAGACAAACATTTTGCTTTCGAGTATGATTTAACCCGAAATTAGAGCAATGCTTATCCAAGAATACCGATATTATCTGGCTTGGATAATTTATAGAATGTAATTCAAACTGTTGCCCGCCCTGGAGGCTCGATGACCGACCTGATCAAGGACCTGACCACTGACCTGCAGCAAAAAATTGAGGCTTTTAAACCGACGCTTGAAGTTCGCAATGTCGGGACTGTGACGGAATCCGGTGACGGTATCGCCATGGTAGACGGCCTGGCTGGGGTGCAGTCGCAAGAATTGGTGGAATTTGAAACTGGCGTCATGGGAATCGCCTTTAACCTGGAAGAACATAGGGTTGGCGTCACCATTGTTGGCGATTACACCACCATTTCGGAAGGGATGCAGGTTCGCTCGACGGGTCGAATTGCCTCAGTTCCGGTGGGAGACGGCCTGATCGGCCGGGTGGTCAATGCCCTGGGTCAGCCAATTGATGGCAAGGGACCGATCGTATCCACGCGTTTTCGTCCAATCGAGCGCATCGCTCCCGGTGTCGTCGACCGTCAGGATGTGGATACTCCGGTGCAAACCGGGATCAAAGCCATTGACTCGATGATTCCGATTGGACGTGGTCAGCGCGAGCTGATCATTGGCGACCGGCAAACAGGCAAGACCGCCATTGCCATCGACACCATCATCAACCAGAAGGGCAAAGATCTAATCTGCATTTATGTGGCTATTGGGCAGAAAAAAGCAGCTATTGCCCGCACGCTCGGCCTTCTCGAGCGGTTTGGGGCCATGGCGCACACCATCGTGGTGATGGCTGCCGCGGATGAACCAGCTGCCATGCAATACATTGCACCCTACTCCGGCTGCGCCATCGGCGAGGAGTTCATGGAAACCGGGCGCGATGCGCTGATCATCTATGACGATCTCTCCAAGCATGCCTGGGCTTACCGCCAAATATCTCTACTGCTGCGGCGCCCGCCGGGGCGTGAGGCTTACCCTGGCGATGTTTTCTTCCTACATTCGCGCTTGTTGGAGCGGGCAGCCCGCCTGGCAACCTCATTTGTCATCGTTCCCAAAGAGTACAAGGGTCCAAAAGCCAAAGCTGCCGACGCCAGAGATGGAACTGTTTATGCCGGTCCGATTGCCGAGCAGGATGCCGGACAGGCACTGCAAGCGCTCAAGGACGGTGCAGATCACAAAGTATTGCCTGTGGAAGGCACCGGCGGGTCGTTGACGGCGCTGCCAATCATCGAAACCCTGCTTGGCGACGTTTCCGCCTACATTCCAACCAATGTTATTTCGATCACCGACGGCCAGATTTACCTGGAATCAAACCTGTTCAATGCCGGTATTCGACCCGGCATCAATGTGGGTATTTCGGTCTCCCGCGTAGGCGGTGCAGCGCTAACCAAGGCTATGAAGCAGGTAGCTGGTCGTTTACGTCTGGATATGGCCTCATTCCGCGACCTGGCGGCGTTTGCCCAATTTGGTTCCGATCTGGATAAAGCCACCATGGCACAGTTGAACCGCGGACTGCGCCTGCAGGAAATTCTCAAGCAAGCCCAATATGAACCCATGTCCGTTGAAAATCAGACCATGGCATTGTTCGCCGGCGTGAATGGATTTATGGATCAGGTGCCTGTGGACCGGGTCAAAGCCTGGGAACATGATTTCCTGCGCTACATGGAAACGGCGACTCCGGAAGTTGGACGCAAGATTGCTGAAAAGAAAGCCATCCCACCCGAAACTGAAACCAAGCTGCGCGAGGCCTTGCAAGCCTTTAACGCCGGCTGGGTTTAGAACCCACCCCAGGCATCAGGGAGAATTATGGCGTCCACCAGGGAAATGAGGCTGCGAATAGGCAGCGTGAAAAATCTGGCGCAGGTGACCCGCGCACTTGAAACCGTGAGTGCAAGCAAGGTCCGTAAAGCCATTCAGGCTAATGACCGCACTCGGCCGTATGCGGAACGCGCCTGGCGCATCTTGACAGACCTCGCCAGTCAGCCCGGGCACCAGACCATGCATCCGCTGCTGGCAGAGCGGGATGAAATCAAAAATGTGCTGGTGATTCTGATCAGTTCCGACCGCGGTTTGGCTGGCGCGTATAACGTCAACGTGGTGCGCGAAGCGCTGTCCAATTTTACGAATACCGATGTCCCAGTATCGTACCTCACGGTAGGAAAACGCGGGCGGGACATGCTGCTGCGCCGCCGCCGGAATGTGGTAGGCGAGTTTAGCGGTCTTTCCGCCAACCCAACTTATCTGGAATCGGCACCCATCGGCCAACTGGCTGTGGATGAATTTTTATCCCACCGGGCAGACCAGGTGTATGTGGTTTATACCGACTACAAGAATATGCTGCATCAAATACCGGTGGTACGCAAGATCCTGCCGTTCAGCGTGCCGCAAACCGAGGAACCAATCCCAGGGCGCGAAGCACCGGTGAAAAGCAAGCTCGTGTTCACCTATGAACCCGGCCAGGAAGAAATTCTGCATGGAATCATTCCCGATTTCACAGCGCTGCAAATTTACCAGGCGATCCTATCGGCGTTAGCCAGTGAACACGCCGCCAGGATGGTAGCCATGCGCAATGCTACCAATAGCGCCAAGGACCTGGTCACGCTGCTGCAAATGGAATACAACAAAGTCCGCCAGGCGGGTATCACCAACGATATGCTGGATATTTCCGGCGGCGCTGAAGCTCTGGCTCAGGCGACTGCGAAATAAACACCGCGCTATTTAATCAATATTTTTGGAGGATTTGAATGGAGCAATCAACCGGACGTTTGGTACAAATTATGGGCGGTGTTGTGGACGTCGAATTCCCTGGGAGCGATTTACCCGGGTTGTATGAGGCGCTCGAAGTGGAATTGGATAACGCCGGCACGATGGTGCTCGAGGTCGAAAAACAACTGACCGATAACTGGGTACGCTGCATTGCCATGACCTCTACCGATGGTCTGGTGCGCGGGCTGCCCGTTCGCCGCACACGCAAGCCGATTCAGGTGCCTGTTGGGCAGGAGACACTTGGACGGATATTCAATGTCCTTGGAAAAGCGGTGGATAATAAAGGCCCAGTGGACGCCAAAGCGTATTATCCCATCCACCGTCCGGCGCCAACATTCGCCGAGCAATCCACCCGGGTGGAAGTCTTCGAAACCGGGTTGAAAGTCATCGACCTGATCGCTCCATTCACCAAAGGCGGCAAGACAGGCATTTTCGGAGGTGCAGGCGTTGGCAAGACCGTCATTATCATGGAATTGATCCGCTCCATTGCCACAGTGCATCAGGGAAACTCGGTGTTCGCCGGCGTGGGCGAGCGTACCCGCGAAGGCACCCAGTTGTACCGGGAAATGCTCGAATCAGGCGTTATGAAAGACACCGTAATGGTGTTCGGTCAAATGAACGAACCAGCTGGCGTGCGCCTGCGGGTGGCCCTAACGGCGCTCTCGATGGCGGAATACTTCCGCGATCAAGGGCGCGACGTACTGCTGTTTATTGACAACATTTTCCGTTTTACCATGTCGGGATCCGAGGTGTCCGCACTGCTGGGCCGTATGCCGTCGGCAGTGGGTTACCAACCGACTCTGGCAACCGAGATGGGCGAGCTGCAGGAACGCATCACCACCACTCGCACCGGATCGATCACGTCGATGCAGGCGGTTTATGTACCTGCTGACGACTATTCCGACCCGGCTCCAGTGGCGACCTTTACCCATCTGGACGCAACCATCGCGCTGGAACGCTCGATCGCGGAAAAAGCCATTTTCCCGGCGGTCGATCCTCTGGCGTCCACATCCCGGATTCTCGATCCGCGTATCGTCGGTGATGACCACTACAACACCGCCCGCGAGGTTCAGCGGGTGCTGCAGCGTTACAAAGATTTGCAGGACATCATCGCCATCCTGGGCATTGACGAATTGAGCGAGGATGACAAGCTCATCGTTTCGCGCGCGCGCAAGATAGAGAGGTTCTTCTCACAGCCCATGTCCGTGGCAGAGCAGTTCACTGGCCGGCCAGGGCGGTATGTACCGCTGCGCGAGACGGTGGCGGGCTTCCGTGAAATTCTGGATGGCAA
Source organism: Bellilinea sp. (assembly GCA_036514835.1). Classification (GTDB taxonomy): domain Bacteria; phylum Chloroflexota; class Anaerolineae; order Anaerolineales; family Anaerolineaceae; genus Bellilinea. The sequence continues at coordinate 1,518 of DATBWK010000212.1, read as the reverse complement.
GTGTGACGATCTGCCGGAACAGGCTTTCTATATGACCGGCACGATCGATGAAGTTCGGAAAAATGCCGCCGAATTGGCTGCTGCCTAAGGAGGCTTGATGCCCATCTTTTGTGAAATTGTTTCTCAAGACCGAATCGTCTTTCAAGGCGACGTGGACATCGTGGTCGTCCCCGGCAGTGAAGGCGTGATGGGCATTCTCCCCAACCATTCACCATTGCTCTCGACACTGCAGTACGGTATCATCACTGTACGCAGTCACAACCAGGAGGAGTTTTTCACGGTTGCCGGCGGGGTGGTCGAGGTGACGGGCAGCCGGGTGACAATTTTGGCCAATGCTGCCGAGAATGTGGAAGAAATCAACATTCAACGTGCGGAAGCGGCCCGGCAACGGGCAGAAGGCATGTTGAAAGAGGCTGTGGCAGGCAAGGAAGAAGATCAGGCGGCACTGCAGATGGCCTTGAAACGATCAAATTTGCGTATAGCCGCAGTTCAGCGTTTCCGACAGCGCAGAACGCGATAAAATTATTATTGCAAGTCTTTCCGGCGCGCCCGGGAGTTTGAGTTTTCAGGAAGGAAATTATTAATTTATGCCTGGGTTGACGAGAGAATTAGGCATTGATCTCGGCACGATGAATACCGTCATTACTGAGGGGCATCAGATTCTGCTGCAGGAACCGACAGTGGTAGCTTTGATCGTGCAAGAGCAGAAGATGGTTGAGTGGGGGCAATCGGCACGCGACATGTTAGGACGCGTGAGCGACAGCATTGAGGTTGTGCGCCCGCTGCGGCACGGCGTAATTGCCGAATTTGAAATCACCGAAAATTTGCTGCAATATTTAATCAAAAAAACCTGCGGGCCGATGCTGATCTTCCGCCCGCGCATTATCATCACCGTGCCATATGGCATCACCAGTGTCGAGACGCGCGCCGTGCATGAAGCTGGTTTAGGCTCCGGCAGCCGGGACGTTCTGCTGATCAAACAACCCCTGGCAGCAGCCTTGGGTATTGACCTGCCGATCAACACACCAACCGGGAATATGATCATATCGCTGGGCGGTGGTACGCACCAGGCAGCTGTGTTAGCGATGAATGATATCGTCACCGCGGAGACCTCTCGGACGGGCGGAATCGCGATGGATGAGGCGATTATTTCGTACGTCCGCAGGAAGTACGGCATCATGATCGGTCAACCTACCGCCGAATTGCTCAAAACACGCATTGGAGCAGCTATTTTGCAGGACAACCAGCTGTCGCTGGAAGTGCAGGGGCAGGATCAGGTGTCAGCGCTGCCGCGGCCAATTACATTGACCACCGATGACATCGTCGAAGCGCTGCAAGATCCATTGGCTGAGGTGGTCGGGTTGGTGCGGCACGTATTGGAAAAGACGCCGCCGGAATTGATCTCGGATATTATCGACCGCGGCGCGGCACTATGCGGCGGCGGAGCGCTGCTGCGCGGCATCGATAAATTCCTGACCAAATCATTGGGAATCCCGGTATATCTAGTAGATAATCCGG
>DATBWK010000211.1:0-3706 GCA_036514835.1 Bellilinea sp. | reverse complement strand
TGCATGACCGCGCTGTTGGTCACCGGCGTGATTGCATGGCAGATTATTGACAATCAGAGCAGCATCAACCCGCCGGGAGCCAGCCAGGAACTGCCCATGCCCAATCCGTTGGGAGAAAAGCCGCTCAACCCGAATGAGAACCAACCCGTGCCCAACCCGGTGGACCCGAATGAGGTTGCTAAGCCGGCGTCAACGGGAGCGCTGCAGACGATGGAGAATTTACGGTCAGCGGAGATTCCGGTCAACGATCCGCTGGACCTGGCTGAAAGGCTGCTTGGTAAAACCAATATCCCCGAAACCGTCGAACCGAGCGGACCGTACACGCTGGGGGACAAGCAGAGTTTTTGGGTTTCCAATACCGCGACCAATGAAACCTTCAGGGTCGATGCCGTGCTGCGCGCCGAAGTGGATACTGCTTATTTCTGGATAGAAGAGGGAATCGATTACCAGGATTCAGATTTGACCCGTCTGGCAAACGCGTTCAACGACGAGATATATCCGGTCAACCAGGCATTTTTTGGCAGTGAGTGGTCACCGGGTATCGATGGCGACCCGCATTTATTCATTTTGTACGCCAAAAATCTAGGAGGAAACACCGCGGCATATTTTTCCAGCATTGACTCGGTCAATCCGCAGGCACACCCCTATTCGAACGCACACGAAATGTTCATGATCAACGCGGACTCGGTTACATTGGGTGAGGAATATACCTACGGCGTGCTGGCGCACGAATTTCAGCATATGATCCACTGGAATAATGACCGCAACGAGGATTCATGGCTTAATGAGGGGTTCTCGGAACTGGCAGCCTTCCTCAACGGTTACGACCCGGGTGGTTTTGACTATTTATTCTCGCTCGAGCCGGATATGCAGCTGACGGATTGGCCGCTCGACCCGGATCTGCGTTCACCCAATTACGGTTCATCCTTCCTGTTCGTGGCTTACTTTCTTGACCGCTACGGCGAGCAGGCGACCCAGGCTCTGGTTGCCAACCCGGAGAACAGCATGGACAGCGTGGACGCGGTGCTCGAGGAACTTCGAGCCAAGGAGCTGATCGCCTCGAATTCGGGCAGCGCTGACGACCTTTTCGCGGATTGGACGGCAGCTAATTACTTGAATGATCCGGAGCTGGAGGGCGAGCGGTACACCTATCACCGTTACCAGGATTTACCAAATTTCACGGAAACGGAAACGGTCTCGCAATGCGATGGCGACTGGCAATCCCGCTCTGTCAGCCAATACGGCACAGATTACATCCAATTCGATTGCAACGGTCCGGCGACACTGAAATTCCAGGGCGCCAGCGAGGTTGGAGTGCTTTCCACAGGAGCGCACTCAGGCGATTTCGCCTTCTGGTCGAATTCCAGCGACGAATCAAACATGCGCCTATCACGCACATTTGATTTCCGCGATGTGAAGGGGCCTCTTACGCTGGAATTTTCGACGTGGTACGCGCTCGAAGTAGATTACGATTATGTCTATCTGACCGCTTCGACGGATGGTCAAAATTGGCAAATTTTGGACACACCGTCCTGTACGGTAAACAACCCCTCGGGCAACAGCTACGGCTGTGGATATAATGGAAATTCGGGCGGGTACCGCAATGAAACGGTTGACCTGACCCAATTTGCGGGCAAACAGGTGACGCTGCGGTTTGACTACGTCACTGACGCCGCAATCACCGCGGAAGGGCTGCTGCTGGACGACATCGCGATCCCGGAAATTGGCTACAGTACTGATTTTGAGGTTGACGACGGCGGCTGGCAGGCCGAAGGCTTTGTACGTATCGAAAATAGGCTGCCGCAAACATTCCGCTTGACGATTATCCAGGAAGGCCAGAATTCCTCGGTGCAGTATGTCGAAGTAGACGAAAATGGCACAGCAGAATTCGTGGTAGACCCGGCACCCGGGAACGTGATCACGGTCGCAGTCAGCGGGACGACGCGGTTTACCCGGGAAAAAGCCTCCTACGGGTTCAGCGTCACAGAAACGCCTTAAGTGAACATGAAGGAATCAAAAAAGCGGAGGTTTCTCCGCTTTTTTTGTTGGCTGTCACTCTAATTTGACCTGCGGCTGACGCAGTTTATGCAATTCGTATTCAAGGTCCATACGGCGCTCATCGGCAGCCTGACGCACCTGCCCAACCAGACGGTCAATTGAATCTCCGATCTGCTGCTGGAAATTCTTGCCAGAACTGGGGGCAAACATCAGGGCGACAATGCCGCCTACCAGTGCCCCTGTCAACAAACCTGCGATTAAAGCTACAAACCGGCGCATCGTTCCTCCTTGATTGGTTGTGAAAAGAAGTCAATTCCTGTATGTGTAGATTATTATACCGCTCTCCGCGGCTGAGCCAGCCCTATTTTTACAAAAATGAGCGGCGCCAGCCAGATCGCCCAGAAACCGACCAGCGAATAACGGACAAACCGCAGCAGGAAACTTAAAAGATCCTGGGTGTCGGGGAAGAGCAAGCCCAGGCCGAGATAAATCACTCCCAGTCCGGCTGCCCCAAAAAGGTAACGGAAAACTTTCGTCTGAAGCGGACCGCCAGGATCATGCCCGCCGATTCCGGAAGCCAGCAAAGCCAGACCGGCAGTCATGCCAAACCAGGTGCCGCTGACGGTGAAAATTCCTTCCATATCGAGCGGGTCAAAGGGTTCGCCGGGAGCAGCCGCCAATGCGTTGGCAGCCCAGGCGGCAGGCATCGCCCATTCCGCTGTGACGGCATGCACAGCCATACCGGCAGCGATCATGAGCAGGGCAGATGCAAGGGCAGCCGCCAGTCGCAATCCAAGCGTAAGATGGGTAAACCAATCGACCACTGGTTTTTCGAAATATATAAATAATGCCAGTATCAGGGCGCCGATCAACCAGCCGAGTAGGACATCACGCAGAAAATGGACGCCCAGGTACATGCGCGAAATTCCCATCAGCAGAATGATGGCGGCTGCCAGCCAGTATGATTTGCGTTTAACGGTGGCAGCAAAGACGCCCCAAATACTCGTGGCAGTCAATGAATGACCGGACGGCATGCCGAAGGATGATTCAACCGCAAGTGCCTGAACACGGGTATCAATCCAATAAGGCCGAGGGGTGTGGAAGAGAACTTTGAAAAAAGATTTGAAACTGTCGGAGAGCATTAAGATCAGTCCGAAGCGCAAGCCGAGAGTTGTATCTACACACCAATAAATCACCGTCATTATTAACATGTAAAAATATTCTGTGCCCAACCAGGTGATGGCTGCCATAACGGGATACATCCCCTTGTCCAGCCCCTGGAGGAATAAATTGATGGTCAACTCCCATTGTGTCAGTGCATCCATCGATGTTTACCCCATACGTTTAATGCTATTCGAGGAATTGGCGTCGTGGTTGACGATTTCAATTGTTTTATTGTACACTCGAAGTTATGAAAATTTCTGCCAGCCGCTGGTGGGATTGGACTGCCGTTCTGTGTTTTCTGGCGGCACTGCTCACCGTGGCCTTACGGTTAAGCGATACCAAATGGACTGAAGAGCTCAATATCGTCACGACGCTGACGTTGCTAGGCGGTACCCTGGGCTTGTTGATCGGACTCAGCCGCTTTCACCGCTGGATTGCCACACTGATTGGCCTGGGCTACACCCTGGCGATCCTCCCCTGGCAATTGGTCAAAGTGATTCATGGCGAGGTAGCTTTTGCGGAAAAATTGACCAGTGTCGGCGGG
>DATBWK010000210.1:0-22185 GCA_036514835.1 Bellilinea sp. | reverse complement strand
TATGATCGCTGCTAACGATTTCCGCTCGGACCTGTATTACCGCCTCAAAGTGGTCGATCTCCATTTGCCTCCCCTGAAGGAACGGAGCGAGGATATTCCGGAACTGGTTGGCTTCTTTCTGCGCGACCGCAACCGGAAAATGGGGCAGAATGTGGAGAATGTATCCCCGCGTGCCATGGAAGCTTTAATGCGGTACAACTGGCCGGGAAATATCCGTGAATTGAGTCATGCCATTGAGCATGCCATTTTGTTCAGCGACGGACAGACCATTGACTTGCCGGACCTGCCAGCCGATATAGTAAATAAATGCTAACCAGATAAATCGTTCTGGCACGCTACTTGCATCATTCCCATCAGACAGAGATCTGGAGGATGGGAATGAACATTTTAAATTTGACTACAACCGAGTTTTTCCTGATTTTAGCTGGCTCCCTGCTCATTTTGGGTGTCCTTTTGCTCATCATCGGGGTCGTTGTTCTGATCTCACGAGTGTTGGGCGGCGACTTGCGCAAAATTGCTGAGCAGACAGCCACCCTGGCACAAAAAGGGATCGCGGAGGAAGTAGCCGGACTGGTGGGTAATGCGTCCACCCTGGTCGAATCCTTAAATGGTTTGATCAAATCGGCTGCCGGCATTGGCGTGTTCCTGATCCTGATCGGGATGGTGCTGTTGGCTGCTTCCTACGGCCTGGCGCTTCAAATCCGCTAGTCAGCGCCTATTTCATCCGCCCTTTAGTGAACAGGAGCAACCATGCAACCTGCTGAAATTTTGATTGAACTCAGGCGGGTTTTATCTCCAGCAGATGCGCCAGGCGTTCTGGCCGCATTGACCGAAGACAAGTTGGTGTGGGAATCGCTGCAACAGCCGGAATTCCTGCATTCGATTTTAGCGGAAGATAGCACCCTGCCTTCCTCCTGGAGTCCAGCCAGCCTGGCATTGCGCCCGCTGGGGAACCGGGTGAATTTCGCCGACTTAACCGCAGAACACCTACCCGGCATCGAAGTCTCGCTGCGCAAGCAGGCTTTGGAGATCCTGGAGAATACCCTGCGAAATGGTCAGCCGGCAGACAGCGTGTCTCAGGCAGGAATGCAGGCATTGGCTCTGCGTGAACGCCGGCGGAAAACCCAATCCTGGCGCGGCTTTTTAGGCGAAATATCTTCGGTGCAAGGTAAAACAATGAGCGGGTTAGTGGCGTTGTGGCAGACTCCATTAGCTTGCCTGTACGGCATAATCCCGGACAAATGGGATTTTCTAGAATCCCTGCTGCCGCAGGACGGCATGCATCCGGCTATCGAGTGGATCAGCCACATTATTCTGAGCAACCCGCTGGATACCCAGATCCAGGTCAAATTATTCCACGATTTGATGAGTCAACTGGTGGTCGAGTACCAGGTGGAATGGCTGCGATACCTTAATAGTAAAGGCCGCTTCGCACTGACTGCTGGTATCGCGGACAAATTGCTCGTTACCAATCAAGACTTTTTGGCAGCCCTGGAAGCTAATTTTGTCCTGGATCATGCTGAATGGGTGACCACTTCCCGCAAAGTGCTGGACAACCAGCTGGCAGCCACCCTATACCAGGTGGCAGGCCGACCGCTGCAAGCCGGGATTTATCTGGATAAGACCCGCAAGATCCTGCAGCACTGGCTGGTAGGTTCGACACTGCAAATGGCCAATGTTATCGACCATGAGGGCAAGTTGAACGACTCGGTTTATTCGGAATGTGCTGATTTGATGGCTCAAATTCCGGTTTCGCCTCAGTTGATGAATGAGGCATTGTTCATCGGCGGCAACGGCATTATTAATTCCCGCATTTTCAATCTTCCCGCCGCCAATCATCCGGCGGTGGCGAAATTTATTCAATCCGGATCGAATATCAACCCGGGTGTCCAAAATGAATTTAAAGAAAAATCCCAAAAAGCGGTTGAGGGCTGGATCAACGAAATCGATCGGAATCCGGAATCGCTCAAAGGTCAGTTTGTCTATGACTGGAACCCCCGAACGCTGCTCGAATCGCTGGTCAAACAGGGATTACCTGCGCAAGCCGTCCAAACCGCGGAAAAATTCCTGGCAGTCCGTTCCGAGGATGTTGAACTGCTCGATTGGTTGGCAGATGCCACACATCACCTGGGGGATGACGAAAAAGCGGTAAATTACCGGCTTCGAGCCATTCTGCTTCGCCCAGATGCGCCGGAACACCTGCGCAAGCTGGCAGAGGTGTGGGAGGACCGCGAAGAATGGTCGTCTGCATTGGAAGAGCGCCAGAAAGTCGTCCAATTGACCGATTCTTCGTCGGTTAATGATGAATTATCCCTGGCTAATTGTGCCATCAGCGCCGGAGATTTTGCTCTGGCTAATTCGGTATGTGAAAAAATTCTTGCCGGCGATCCCGATCATGGGATGGCTTTTACCCTGCTGGGGAAATCCGCCATGGCGCAAGGGGACTTGAATACCGGCATCGAGCATTTATCCAAAGCCATCGTGCTCATCCCCGAAGACTACATGCCCTGGTTCGAACTGGCTGAAGCCTACCGGCGTAACGGCGATTCACAAAAAATGCTGGAAACGCTGCGGACCGCAGTACTGACCGCGCCTGACTCGGCAGAATTGCACTATGCCTTAGGCAAGGCGTACCTGGATAACAGCCAAATGTCGGATGCACTGCCGTTCCTGCGCCAATCTGCCCGTCTGGCGCCAGAATCTGTACAAATCGCGCTGGAATTGGCAGAGGCGCTGATCACGTTGGGTTACAAACAGGAAGCACTGGCTGTAGTTGAAAAAGCGCGCGTACGTTGGCGGGTTCACGAAGGTCTGGCTTTCCTGCATGCCAAATTACTGCTCAAAGAAGGTGCGGTTGAGGAGGGGTTGGCAGTGCTGGAGATTGCGCTGCAATCGGAAAACCCCAAAGCCGAGTGGTATCTGTTATTTGCCAAAACATTAGTTGGCAATACGGAAGCCTACCTGGCGGGAGAACAGATCGTTAGCGATCCTACCCGTTTACCTAAAGCCCTCACTGCGCTGGAAAAAGCCGTCACATTACAACCACAATATTTCGAAGCACAACTCCTGGCTGCCGAGGTCCAATTGCTGCGCGGAGATTCTGAACAGGCATTCGGTGCGTATAGTCAATTAATTGAGTCGCCGGAAGCAGTACAGGAAACTTGGTACTGGCGGACGCAGGCAGGATTGGGGCGGTCAGCGCTGAACCTTGGACAGATCGAAACCGCACTGGCGTCATTGGAAAATGCAGTCACAGCCAATCCCGAGTCGATTGGGTTGAATCGCTGCCTGGCGGAAGCATTTGCTGGCGGAAATCTAGCCGAAGCCGCGGCTGGCGTGGCTGAACAAGCCCTGGCGCTGGCACCCAATGAGGTATCAAATCTGACCTGGTACGCCGGTTTGATGGTGCGGATCAACCAACTTGGCAAGGCAGTGGATGCCCTAAGATCCGCGGTGGATTTCCAGCCTGAGTCGGTGGATCTGCGCCTGTCATTGGCGGAAACTTTACTGGCGAACAATGAATTGGATGGCTGCCGCGAACAGTTGACCAGAGTTGTTGAAAACGGCTCGGTAACAGTCGAACAGTTGCAACGTACCGCACACACATTCCTGCGCATGGGCGAGCCGCTCAACGCACTCTCCACCCTGGAGAAAGCCATGGAAGTCAGCGGCGAACCGGATGCACGGTTGCTGTTCGAGCTGGCGGTACTGCACCGCAACGCCAATAAATTTGACCAATCGCTGGAATTGGCGCAGCGCGCCATCCGAGCCAACCCGAACGAGGCCGCATATTTTGTCTTCCTGGCGGATTTGCAGGATCAATTGAACCGCAGCCAGGCTGCCCTGGTTTCTCTCGAGCAAGCTCTGGCGCTCAGCAACCAAGGAACGGTAGGTTTGGTAGGAAAATCACAAACGGCACACGAGTTCTTTGCGGTCGAAGCGTCGCTGGTGGAGATTCACCGACGCATGACGCGATTGCAACAGAAAACCGGGAATTTACCCGAAGCTCTATCCCATGCTGAAAAAGCCGTCGAATTACAGGCAGATCGCGCTGAATACCGTTTTACCGCCGCTGAATTGGCTGCCAAATTGCTGCAAGACGAACGGGCTCAGTCACTGGCAGCGGTTGAAACCGAAGTTGAGGAACCGTATGAAGTAAACCCATGGATCGGCGGTTTATACAGCCTGAAGGCTGAATACGCGCTGGAGCAGGGTGAAACCAACCTGGCCAGCTCAATGGTGGACAAAGGGAAGCAATTTGACCCTGATCAAGCCCGCCTGTCGGCTGCCGAAGTCCGGATATTAACCCGCAATGGCGAACTTGAAGCCGCAGAAGAACTGTATGCCCAACTTTGGAATCGAGTCAGCACCGGATTGAAAGGAAAATCCATCCGTGCTGATAGCGACAGCCAGTCTCAGAATTCGGATAGTACTCTGCTTGGCATGGCTGAGAGCGCCATGGAGCTGCACCGCTGGTCCGATGCATCTCAATTGCTGGAAACCGTCATACGCCGCCAACCGGCTCAGCCGCTGGTACTGTTCCGCAGCGTGCGCGCAATGGTGCGCTCGGCGGAGTGGTATCACACAGCGGTTAGCCTGGGCTGTACAGCCCATCTGCCGGAAGCGGCAATTATCAGCGAAGAGGCTGCCAAACATTTCACGCAAACCATGCAGGAATTGCGCAAATTAAGCAATTCGCCAGAGATCGAACGCTGGAAGGTGCGTGGTGAAGCTGTCTTCAATCCTTCACCTGCCGCGGTGCGCGGCTTTGCCAGCCTTTCAATGAATGGTGAGGATGCAGCGGCCCTGGTCATGGCACTCAACCGCAGCGGCAATACTGAAGGAGCAATCCAGGTCGGCAGTCAGTATGATAGTGATGCGCTGGTCTGCGTGCAGCTAGCCGCAGTGGAGTCGGAATCAAAGCCGGAGGCAGCCTACCAGGCGGCGCTCAAAGCGGCTGACATCGATCCAAAGAACCCAATTTGCCAGATCGCGTTAGCCAGGACCTCTGAAAAATCCGGCGACATTGGCCGGGCGTTGGAAGCCGTTGAAACCGCGCTGTTGTCCTGGCCGAACGAAGCCGGTTGGCAGCATTGGGCATCTCAGCTGGCGTTGCAATCCAATGAACCGGAAGCAGCCAAAACTCACCTTGAGAAGACTTTTGCGCTCATGCCAGCCAATCTGGATGTTGCGCTCGAGTTGGGCTCGGTGTACCAAACCTTGCAAGACGCTCCCAGAGCGGTCGAGGTGCTGGCGAAGGCAATTCAAATCGCGCCGAACCATGCTCCTGCCTGGCTGGATTACGGACGGGCATTATTTAGTAACAAGCAATATGCCGAGGCGTTGAAAGCCGCGGAGCAGGCTGCCCAGCAGCATACCGACGAAGCGTATCAGGCCATGGTGTTGAGTGGTGAGGTGCTGCTGGCGGTGGGCGATGACCGCAAAGCCATGGAATATGCGCGGGATGCCGAACGAATCGCGCCAATGGAGCCGGAAACTCGCCTGCTCGCCAGCAAAATTCTGGTTGCCCGCGGCAAAGAAAAAGACGCTCTGGCGACCTTAACCAAAGCCATTGACGACCTGCCAGGCGTTTTATCTCTGGAAAGCGAACGCGCCCGCCTGGTTTACAAACTGCAAGGGGCTGAAGCCGCGGTCCAAGTATTGCAGCCGCTGGCGGAATGCCATCCGGAAAACGATCAGGTGATCAGCACGTACGCTGCTGCGCTGGCGGAATGCGGCCGGGCTGCCGAAGCTGAAAAAGCTGCATTGCTTGCCCTGAAATTAAATCCGCAGAAAGCTGAAATTCATCTCCTGCTCGGACGGTTATTCGCGGACTCGGGTCAACTGGACAAGTCCGTGCATCATTTGAGCGAATCCGCCCGGCTTTCACCCAATCAATCGGATGCCTACCTGGATCTTGGGCGGGTATATACCACCCGGCGAGACTTTCCTGAGGCGTTGAGCGCCTACCAGGAAGCCATGCGCACCGCTCCTGAAGATTACCGCTCCTTCTACCAGGCTGGTTTGATCCTGCGCGACGGTAAGGATTATCAAGCGGCGGAGTCGATGCTGCGCCGTGCCGCCACCCTTGCACCCACTGATGTCAATATTCGCCGGCAGCTTGGCGCGATAGTTGCATTGAACCTGGTACACAACTGTCAGGAGGCAAACTCATGCCTGTAAGAAACCCAACCAATCTCAATAACCCCCAAATAACCCGTTCGCTATCGCGCTCCACGCTGGTGATGGTGCTCAATGCGGCTCTGGAAGCCAAAGAGTACCGCTTCGCCCGCCAGATGACGCTCACCTGGTTGTCCATCTACCCTGGCGACCTGGAAGTCAACCGCATTCTGGCTCGAATCTTCAGCCTGGAAGGGAAAACCGGGCAGGCCATCCAGATTTTGGAAAAAATCTGCCGCATGGACCCGGAAGATATTTTGGCGCAGAAAGCGCTGGCAAAAGCCTACGGCGTCAGCAATCACAATGAGTACAACCGGGTCCTGGTGGACGTTTTCATCCTTGGTCAACGGGTGGACGCCTCTATTGCCATGCCAGGTTGGAGCACTATTCTAAGGAATGCACGCCGGGCGCTGGCTGAGGGTAATTTGGATGGTGCGGAAACCATGACCTACCAGGTATTGGCTTTGACCCAGGATCAATTGCTGGCAGCCATCACGCACCTGGAAGTGATCCGGGCGCATCGAGATCAGGCGAATTTGCTCAAGTTTGCCGAGCTATATCATTCACAATGGCCGGATGCAGTAGTTTTCAAACTCGGGTTGGCAGAAGCCAAACTCGAGGTGGGGGACGAGGCTGGAGCGGTGACAATATTGCACCAATCCGTGGCAGCTGATGCTGCCGGTCAGGTGACCGGACGCTGGTGGGGTGAGAGTCACCCGTATAAACCATTGTGGCCGGATCGCATGGAAATTGGAATGGATATCGCCATTCCAGCGGGAGTTGCCAGCCTGATGGGCTGGAACCGTCTGGCTGCCACACAGGCGCCAGCGATGCCCACTTTCTCGACAACTGAATCCACGTCGACGGATGCAGATGCCTTCCTGAACACTGCCCAGGCCGCGTATAGCCAGGTTCAACAGACCGAAGAGAAGGCTAAGGCCAAAGCAGCGGCGGAAAAAGCCAAAGCCGACGCCAAATTGAATCCGCCAGCCTGGTTCAAAAAGACTGAGAAGGAATTCGAGAAACTGGCCAAGCGGATGAAGGCGCCAGACATAGCCAAAGCCGATGGTCGCTTCCCAATTTACGTGGTCTTTTCCTCTCGCACGGGTTTACGAGCACAATATGGCGACGAATCGCTGGCGGTGATCGAAAAAGAACTCACGCGTCTGGCGGACACCGTCAAAAACCGCAGCGGCTGGGGTTCGATGGTCTTTTACCCCGATGATATCGAGACGACCGGAAAGTTGGGCATCAACACGACCGGGCAAGTCGATCCGTGGAAACTGAAATTAGCCATTACTGATCTGGACAAAGCGCTGGCTAAAAAAGGCGGACGCATTGGCGCATTACTGATCGTCGGCGGACCGGATGTGGTGCCATTCCACCGGCTGCCAAACCCAACCGATGACATGGATGATGAGGTCCTCTCAGACAACCCATATGCATCCCAGGATTCGAATTACTTCGTGCCGGAATGGCCGGTTGGCCGCATTATGGGCGAACTTGGCGAAGACGCCGGATTATTGCTGCAACAGCTGCGCCAGGCGATTAAATATCACACCCAGGCTGCCAAAGCCAGAAAGAATATCCGCCGGGTCACCCAGTGGCTCACCTGGTGGCGCTGGTTCCTGCCGCAACCCACTTCAAACGGCAAAATCAACGCATTCGGTTATACCGCTTCGGTATGGCGCCGTTCATCCCTGGCAACTTACCGCCCTATCGGCGAAGGACGAACACTGCAAATTTCACCGCCGGCAAAAAGCGGCGGCTTTAACTACAACAAATTGACCGGAACCCCGCTCAGCTTCTATAACCTGCACGGACTGGCTGAAACCGCGGAATGGTATGGCCAGGGCGACCCGCTGGAACGCGGCAGCGGACCCGAATATCCGGTAGCGCTCAGCCTGACCGACCTGCCAAAGAACGGGCACTCTCCCAAAATCGTCTTCACCGAAGCCTGTTATGGCGGCTATACCATGCAGAAGACGGAACTGACCTCACTGGCGCTGCGCTTTCTGTCCATCGGCACTCAGGCAGTGGTCGGTTCAACCTGCATTTCTTACGGCTCGGTTACCACGCCGCTTGTCGGCGCCGATTTACTCGGCTTTTATTTCTGGTCAGCGCTGCGCGAAGGTTACGCGGTTGGCGACGCCCTGGTGCAAGCCAAGGTTTCGATGGTGCGCGAAATGACCAACCGTCAGGGTTTCCTGGATGGGGAAGATCAAAAAACACTGATTTCCTTCGTTCTGTACGGCGATCCACTGGTGTGCCATGACGGCCTAACGATCAGCCCGAAGAAAGCAGTGCGTTTCCAACATTATCCGGCGATCAAAGCCATCAGCGATAATGTCAGCGAAGAAGAGGAATTGAAAGCCATCAGTGAAAAATGGCTGCAATTCGCCAAACAGGCGGTTGCACCTTACTTGCCGGGTTTGGACCGAGCACAAATTTCGGTCAACCAGCAGCAATATGAGGTCGCCAGCAAAGTTCACCGCGGTGTCGCTGCCAACCTGGGTCGAAAACAGTCTCAGAAGACCATCGCGGACCGTACCGTGGTCATTTTCCGGCGCAGCGTGAAAATGGGCGAGCACGAACATGTGCATTACGCCCGGGTCACCATGAACCGCGAAGGAAAATTGATGAAAATGGCGATCTCGCGCTAAACCTCCATAGCATTTATCCCTCCTGTCTCTGTGTGTGCAGAGAGCCGCCGTAAGGCGGCTCTACTGCTTTAAAAACACCCAAAAGGACTGTGGATTGCGTATATCTTTTTCCATCCGTTGATTCCTGACCTCTGGTCGCGTATAATTACGGTTTCATCTATCGGCTACAGGAGCACTTATGAACGAGAAGTTGACCGGCGCGATTATTCGCCAAACATTCATTGATTTTTTCGTCGAACATGGGCACACTTTTGTGCCTTCCTCCTCGCTGGTTCCGGGAGGCGATGCCACCCTGCTATTCACCAACGCCGGCATGGTTCAGTTCAAAGATGTGTTCCTTGGCACCGATCACCGGCCATATACACGTGCTGTCAATTCGCAAAAATGCTTACGTGTAGCCGGCAAACACAATGACCTGGATGAAGTTGGCCGGGACAATACGCATCACACCTTCTTCGAGATGCTGGGCAACTGGTCGTTTGGCGATTATTACAAAAAGGAAGCCATCGAGTGGGCCTGGCAGCTGCTGACAAATGTGTGGGGCATCGATAAAAGCAAATTGTGGGCGACCTGCTTCAAGGATGACAAAGGCGATATCCCCACCGATGAGGAAGCCGCTGAGAATTGGCGCGCGCAGCCCGGAATGATCCCGGAACATGTGGTGTACTCCGGCAGAAAAGATAATTTCTGGGAGATGGCGGAGACCGGACCCTGCGGTCCGTGCAGCGAAATTCATGTGGACATGGGACCGGAAGCCTGCAATAAGCAGGAAGTACCTGGCCATGTTTGCCGGGTAAACGGCGATTGTCAACGCTATTTGGAGATCTGGAACCTGGTATTTATCCAGTACAACCGCTTATCGCCGACTGAACTCATGCCACTCCCGGCGACCCATGTTGACACCGGTATGGGTCTCGACCGGATTGTATCGATTCTGCAGAAAACCTCATCAAATTACAAAACTGACTTGCTCTGGCCTTTGTTGGATAAAGTTCAATCCCTTACAGGTCACACGCTGCAACAGGTGGATGAATATCTCACTCCCTACCGGGTCATCGCGGATCACGCGCGCGCTTCCGCCTTCTTGATTGCTGACGGCGTGGTGCCAGGCAACACAGGGCGCAACTACATTGTGCGCATGATCATCCGCCGCGCGGCGCGTTTTGGCACGAAGATCGGCCTGCATGAACCCTTCATGGCCAAGGTCGCTGAAGTCGTTATCGACAATTACGGCATTGCCTACCCGGAACTGGAGCGCAACCGAACGACCATTCTGGATGCGCTGACCCGCGAAGAGATTCGCTTCAAGCGCACCGTGGAACAGGGCATGGAACACTTGCAGGAGCTGTTGGACGAGGTTAAAAAGTCCGGACAAGTAGTATTAGCAGGCGACAAGGCTTTCGACCTGTATGCCACTCACGGTTTGCCGCTTGAATTGACCCGCGATGTGGCCCGAGAGCAATTCCTGGACGTCGATCAGGAAGGATTCAATCGCGCCAAGGAAGAACACAGTCTGGCTTCCGGGGCCGGTAAGGCGTTCGGAGTGATGGGCGGCGATCAGGTGGAAACCTACCGGGCGATCTTCAAAGACCTGCAAACCCGCGAGATTTTAGGGGTTGGCGGCGTGGCTTACGATCCCTATCGCACCTTGGAAGTCGAAGGACCAGTCCTAGCCATTGTCCAAAATGGCGAACCGGTCAAGGAAGCCATCACCGGCGATGTGGTGGAGGTGGTTTTACCTGCCACCAGTTTCTACATCGAATCTGGCGGCCAGATCTCGGATACCGGCACGATAGTCTCAGCCAGTGAACCGCGCTGGGAAATCCGGGTGGACGAGATGCGTAAACCGGCGGCTGGCATTATCACCCATATTGGCGAGGTGGTGCGTGGAAAACCGGCGGTCGGCGACGTGGCGATTGCCTCAGTGGATGCACAGCGCCGCAGCGACATCATGCGCAACCACACCGCCACACATTTATTGCATGCTGAACTGCATCACGTTTTGGGTGATCACGCGCGTCAGGCGGGTTCGCTGGTTGCCCCGGACCGGCTGCGTTTCGACTTCACCCATCCCGAAGCGGTCACAACAGAACAGCTGGAGCAAATCGAAGCCGGCGTCAACCGCGATATTTTAGATAACTATGCCTTGAAGATTGCCCAAAAACCGCTGGCGCAAGCGATGGAAGAAGGCGCCATGGCACTTTTCGGTGAAAAGTACGGTGAAGTTGTGCGCACCATTACCATTGGCGGCGAAGACCCCTTCTCGTACGAATTGTGCGGCGGTACGCACGTCGATCATACCGGTGATATTGGGATTTTCCTGATCACCAGCGAGGGCAGCGCGGCAGCTGGAGTGCGCCGGATCGAGGCAGTCACCGGGCGCGAGGCCTACAACCTGGTTCAGCGGCGATTCAAGGCGCTAAAACGGATCGCCAATACACTGGTCAGCAGCGTTGACGATGCCAGTGCGAAAGCGGATGGTCTGGTTGAGGATGTTGCGAATTTGAACAAAGAAATATCCCGGCTGCGCCAGGCGTTGGCAGTGGCTGAATTCGAGCCTTCACTGGCTAACGCTAATGAAATTGGTGGCGTGCGAGTGCTTGCGGAGGTTCTAAGTCAGGCGGATGCCGACACCATGCGGGCACTGACCGACATCTACCGTAATACTTTCGTCACAGGCGTGGTTGTACTCGGCAGTGTGGTCAATGACCGCCCGATGGTGATCGCCGCGGTCAGCGACGATCTGGTCAAAAAAGGTTGGAATGCCGGAGACCTGGTGAAGGCGGTGGCAGCGGTCATCGGCGGCAGCGGCGGTGGACGACCTAATCTGGCTCAAGCCGGCGGCAAGGATGCAAGCAAGCTGCACGAAGCCATGGACCAGGTGCTGCCCTGGGTCACCAAAAAGTTGGGTTAATATACAGAAAACCTGCGGTCAAACCGCAGGTTTTTTATATCTATCTATTATTCTGTAAGGATTTCTGCTATTCCAACCCCTCGAGGTATTTGACGATCAGGCGAATGCCGAAACCGGTGGCGCCTTTCTGACTGTAAGGCAGATCCTTGGGTACATCCGCCACACCGGCTACGTCCAGATGTGCCCATTTTGTGCCTTCTTCAATGAACTGTTTCAAAAACATCCCGCCGATGACAGGAGTGGCTTCCTTCCCGCCGGAATTCTTGATGTCGGCATCGTCACCTTTAATTTGGGCAAAATAATCTTCATCCAACGGCAGCCGCCACAGGCGCTCATGTGTAGCTTCACCGGCTGCGGTAAGCTGCGCTGCCAATTCGTCATCATTGGTCATCAAGCCGGCGCGCACGCGTCCAAGAGCGGTGACAACGCCGCCGGTCAAGGTTGCCATATCAATGACGGCGCGCGGTTTAAAGTTGCGCTGCACGTATGTCAAACCGTCTGCCAGGATTAACCGCCCTTCCGCATCGGTGGTGATGATTTCGATGGTTTTTCCGGATAGACTAGTCAAAATGTCATCCGGGCGATAGGCTCCACCGGAGATCATGTTTTCGGCAGCGCACACCAGGCCGATTAACGGCGTCTCGAGTTCCAGGTCAACGGCAGCTTTGACAATAGCCAATACATTCAACCCACCGCATTTGTCATATTTCATGGTCTGAATATTGACCGTGTCCTTGAGCGAATATCCGCCCGTATCAAATGTAATAGCCTTGCCGACCAGCGCCACTGGCGGCTGACCAAGGCCTTTACCTTTTCCAGGGTATTCCAAAATAATCATGCGGGCCGGAGTCTGGCTGCCTTTACCGACCGCGGTAATCGCACCCGCGCCCATAGCGGTTAGTTGTAGGTCATCCAAAATGGTGCAATTGATCCCCAGGGTCTCCGCCAACTCAACTGCCCGTTCAGCCAGACTCACCGGGTTGATTTGGTTGGCAGGTTCGTGAGCCCAATCTCGTTCCAGATTGACCGCTTCCACCAGCAGGTTGGTATGAATAACCACGCGAATCGCATCTTCCAGGTGGTCAGCTGCGCGAACGAGAATGGTGCAAGGGTCAACCGCATCGTTTTGCTTATAGCGTTCGAAGCGGAAGGCATTGAGCAGCACACCCTCACAAAAAGCAGTTAACTCCGCAGCGCTGATCTGGTCGGCATCCAGACTGGCCTGGCGGGTGGGATGTTTCACCAGCCAATCCGCCAATTTTCCGCCTGCCTGGCGGTACGTATCGAGGATGATTTTCTCTGGTTTTCCCAGCGAGACCAACAGTTGTGGTTTTCCGGCTTCGATGACAAGATTGACCTCTCCAACGGTTCCTGATGGAATCCCATTGAGTGGCTGATCAACGGCAGGCTGTATGCGGATTACCAGTTCACCATTAGGGACAGGTAAACTGGCAGGCTGCAATAAAACTTGATTTTTGTGGAGGGTGTAGGTTGTCGGCAAGATGAAACTCCTTAAAATGTGTGTCAAAAATGTAAAAAAAAATTAGGCGAGAACCATTTCTCGCCTAATTTTATACCTGATTTTTACCTGTCTAATCTTGTTCAGGATACCAACAGCAAAGTACCAGCTCTTTGGCAGCCTTTACTTCGTCCAAACGGCCGATTGGGGTGATGTGCGGCGCGCTGTGCAGCAAATCCGGCTGCGTGTGCGCTTCCTCGGCAATTTTGATCAATGCTTCCGCGAATTGATCGAGGGTCTGCTTGTTTTCCGTCTCGGTTGGCTCGATCATCAGCGCTTCGTGCACGATCAGCGGGAAGTAGTTGGTAGGTGGATGGAATTTGTAATCCATCAGGCGTTTGGCGATGTCCAGAGCATGCACGCCGGGTGCGTCCTCGAAGACACCTTCCATAACGAACTCGTGCATGCAGATGCGGTCGTACGGCACATGGTAGGTTTTGTGAAGCTTCGCCAGAAGATAGTTGGCATTCAGTACCGCGTGTTCAGCAATCTGACGCATGCCCTCCGCGCCGTACATGGAAATGTAGGTGAACGCGCGTAAGATCATGCCGAAATGACCGTGGAACGATTTGACCCGACCGATCGATTGCGCCGGCATTGCCAGGTCAAACAGCGGAGCTTCGTCCTCGCTGCCTTCTTCAGCAATTACTACATTCGGACCGGGCAAGAAATCGACCAGGTGCTCGGCAACGCCCACCGGACCGCTGCCTGGACCGCCGCCGCCGTGCGGGGTGGAAAAGGTTTTGTGCAGGTTGAAATGCATAACGTCAAAGCCGATGTCACCCGGGCGGGCAACGCCAAGCAAAGCGTTGAGGTTGGCGCCGTCACCATATACCAGTCCGCCGCAACCGTGAATTAGATCCAACACCTCGACCACGTGTTCTTCGAACAGTCCAAGGGTATTGGGGTTGGTGAGCATAAGGCCGGCTACGGTATCGCTGCATAATTCCTTGAGTGCCGCCAGATCGATGTTCCCGCGCAAATCCGAAGGCACAGAGACGACCTCGTAACCCCGCATGGCTGAGGTAGCCGGGTTGGTGCCGTGGGCTGAATCCGGCACCAGCATCTTGGTGCGGTGTGTTTGCCCATTGGCATCGTGATAGGCTTTTATGATCATCACACCGGTAAACTCGCCGTGAGCGCCGGCAGCCGGCTGCAGACTGACAGCTGCGAGGCCGCTGATTTCCTTCAAATATTCCTGGAGTTCATACATCAAAGCCAGGTTGCCCTGCACCGTTTCTGCCGGTTGAAGTGGGTGGGTAAAGGCAAATCCGGGTAGGCGGGCGATATCTTCATTGATTTTCGGGTTGTACTTCATGGTACACGACCCGAGCGGGTACAAACCGCCGTCGATGGAGAAGTTCAGCTGGGAAAGATGGGTGAAATGACGCACCACATCCAATTCGGATACTTCTGGCAGGGGCAAAGTAGTGCGTTCCAACCCGGCGGGCAGATCGGTCCGCGGGACATCCGGTTCCGGAAAGCGGACACCGATGCGTCCTTCGGAGGAGATTTCATAAATGGTCGGCTCAGCCATGGTTATACTCCTGCAGGACTTCGCACAAAGTGTCGATTTCCTCGCGGGTATTCATTTCGGTCACCGCAATCAACATATGATTCTCCAGCCCTGGATAATCCTTGCCAAGGTCATAACCGCCAAGAATGCCGTGGTCCAACAGGTGCAGGTTGATGTCGGCGACGGACGCCGGGGTTTTAACCACAAATTCGTGGAAGAATGGACCATCGGTATGCACTTCAAAGCCAGCAATCTGCCCGATTTTCTCAGCGGCATAATGAGCTTTGTGATAGCACAGCTCGGCAACTTGTCGCAAGCCGTGTTTTCCCAGCAGGCTGAGATAAACAGCCGAGGCTAAAGCCATCAGTCCCTGATTGGTGCAGATATTGGAGGTAGCTTTTTCACGGCGGATGTGCTGCTCGCGGGCGGTGAGGGTCAACACATAACCACGTTGACCGTTCGCATCCTCAGTCTCGCCCACCAAACGACCGGCGATTTTACGCACCAGCTCTTTTTTGGTAGCGAACAGGCCGAGGTAGGGTCCACCAAATGACATCGGAATTCCGAGCGGCTGACCTTCGCCGACCACAATGTCGGCGCCGAATTCACCAGGGGTTTTGAGCAGCGCCAGCGCGGTCGGGTTGATCACCACGGTCAACAGTGCGCCGGCTTCATGCACTTTTTGCGCGAAAGCCGTCAGATCTTGAATACGGCCGAAGAAGTCCGGGTACTGCACAACAACCAGCGAGGTATTTACGTCAACCAATTTGGCTAATTCCTCTATGGTTGTGAATGGCGAGTTTGCGGCTTCGTCACCGACGATCTCCAGCCCAGCATAACCGGACATGTAGGTGCGCAGAACAGCCCGATATTGCGGATTGACTGCCGGGGAAAGCACGATGCGGCTGCGTTTACCGCGGAAGTGATGGTATGCCAGAACGGCGGCTTCCGCGGCGGCGGTGGCGCCGTCGTAGTGCGAGGCGTTGCTGACTTCCATGCCGGTCAACAGGGCGATCAGGCTTTGATACTCGAAAATGGCTTGCAGGGTACCCTGGGACACTTCGGGCTGGTAGGGGGTGTAAGCGGTCAGAAATTCTCCGCGCTGGATGATGGCGTCAACGGCAGCTGGAATATAGTGATTGTAGGCGCCAGCGCCGAGGAAGCACATCAACTCCCGAGTCGATTCGTTGACCGACGAGAGTTCGGTCAACTCAGCCAGCACTTCCATTTCGGTGAGTGCCGGCGGTAGGTTTAGTTTGGGGAAGCGAAATTCTTTCGGAACGGCGGTGAACAGCTCGTCTAGCGAGCCAATGCCGATTTCCTTAAGCATTTCCTCCCGTTCGGAGTCGGTATGTGGAATGAACATTAGTGTCCGCGCTCTTCGCAGTATTTCTCGTACTCGGCGGCATCCATTAATGCGTCCACGTCGGCCGGATTACTCAATTCAACTTTGAGGAACCAGGTCTCATAGGGTTTGGAGTTGATGCCTTCGAATTCATCTGCCACAGCATCATTCAGTTCAACGACTTTTCCGGAGACCGGGAAGATGATGTCAGACGCAGCTTTGACCGATTCAACGGTAGCGGCGGTGCCACCCTTTTTCACACTTTCGCCGGGATCCACTTTGAACTCAAAATAAACGATATCGGAAAGCTGTGACTGCGCATAGTCAGTAATTCCGATGGTTGCTACATTGCCATCGACTTTGACCCACTCATCTGTCTTGGCATACTTCAAGTCACCTGGGATATTCATACTAATTCCTCCTGAGGAGATGGACATGGGGATATTACAGAAAGAGGACACAGCGCGAAAAGCGTGTGTCCTCTGTTTCTGACCGGTGAGATTCGCCCGAACGAACCGGGCTTGCCCCTTGGGTGCTTGCTAACTTTCCAGAGGCTTGCTCCGTTTAGGGTCCTTTTACCTGAGAGATTCGGCATTGGATGCGCATCCAATTGCCTTGCCCCTTCGGTGCCATTGACTGGTCTCTTCCCTAAAAAGATGAATATTGGATTGTGGTTCTCAATCTGGATTCCGCTTTTGATTATACCAAATACGGATGGGAAAACACCAAATTTCTGTCAGGTTTTTCGTGTGTACAACTTCTCTGAAATTATGGCTCGACCGGGTAACCCGCTTCCTGCCAGGCTGCGAAACCGCCCAGTATAGGTTGAACATTGGTAAAACCGTTTTCGATCAGGATGGACGCCGCACCGGCGCTTGAATTTTCAGCCGGTCAAGTACAGTAAGTGATGATGTGATCGCTGCGGTTCAGTTCAACCAGGCGAGACTCCAATACTTCAAGATCAATGTTGATTGCTCCCGTGATATGAGAATAGGCGTAAGAATCCGCATCGCGAATGTCCAGGATTACTACAGTTCCTGCGTCATATGCTTCCTTGGCATCTTCGAGAGATATCCGTTCAATATCGGAATAAGGGATAAATCCCGCATCAGCGCTGGTTGGTGCTATAGCCGGGGCGACTGCGTCCAACACTCGCGAGGTCTGCCAGATGACCACTGCCAGGATAATCACCGAACCGAGGATCATCAAAATAATGGGGGAACTAGGTGCTTTTGCTTGTTTTCGACTAGCCATAGAGATAATCCTTGACCACCGTTAAGGATGAAAGCCTAATTATAACGTCGTTGTCAAGGGCATTTCTCATTAATCACCCACCGCTAAATTAATCTTAACTGCGAGTCCGGACGTTTGCCATTGATCAGAATGAAGGGCAAGGCGCGTTCGACGTGAATTCCCAGGGCGCGCAGCTCGCCTGGCTCTTTGATGAGGTAGCGGTAGCGTGATTTCATGATGCGTTTGGCTCCCAATGGACCAATTCCCGGAATGCGCAGCAGTTGCAGCCGGTTGGCTGTGTTAATCTCCAGCGGTTGCTGCGCCAGGTGTTCACGCGCCCAGGCTAATTTTGGATCGGCGTCCAATGGTAAACAGCCGGTGGCGGAGTAGCGAAATTCATCGATGGTATAGCCGTAATCCCGTAATAAGAAACCTGCCTGGTATAGACGTATTTGACGTAAGGGGTCTTCCGCCTGCAGGTTTTCGAATGGTGTATTGCGAACCGGAACGAAGCGCGAGTAATAGATTCTGGAGAGCGCTAACTTACCCAGCAGGTACTGCGATATTTTCAACAATTCCAGGTCGCTCTCGCCAACGCCGCCAACCACGAACTGAGTCGCCAGCGACGGCCATTTCAAATTGACCGCTGAAAGCGGATTCAGCGTGCGGCGAATCTCGTTTGCCCAGCGCAGCGGCTGCAGCAACTCGTCGGTGAACGATTTCAGAGGCGCCAATTTCCGCAGCCGGTCGGCATTGGGTGCCTCCAGGTTGACCGATACGCGGTTTGCCAGCTGCATGGTGCGCAGCACTTGATCTTTTTCCGCACCTGGCATGATCTTGAGATGCAAGTAACCTTTGAAACCCAGCTTATAGCGCAGAATTTCAGCTGTATCGAGGATTTTATCCTGGGTACGCAGCCCGCCGCCGACCAATCCGGAACTCAGGAACAGGCCTTCAGCGATGCCGCCCTGGTGCAGCCGATTGAAAAGATCCGCCATGGTGTCCGGTTTGAGCGTCTCGCGGCGGGTGTCGCGCCCGGCGCGGAAGCAGCAGTAATTGCAATTGCGCTCGCAGGCGGTGGTGAGAACCGTCTTGAGCAATGGCATGACGCCTCCGCCGGAACGTTTGGCGCGAAAGATATCCGGGATAAAATCGGTGGATTTTAAACTGCTGCGGGGTTCCGGTGCCGGTTCGAGCAACTCGGGTAGGGGACAGGGCATGCCAGCAGGCTCTTCCTGTTCAAATTGGCTCTGGGCTGTCAGTCGGGTTAAGATGGCGAGAGAATCGCTGCTCATCATCTCATTATAGAACAAATATTCTCTTAAATCAATTCGTTTTGCTCAGGTTGTTTAAATTGATGTCCACTCGGCTATACTTCACACGATTGAAGTTGGAAATCATTCGTTGCATTACCCGGAAAATACTTATTTAAATGTTGTGGTTTTTGCGTTTGTTTTTCAAGTTGTTGTATCACTCCTTCGCCTGGAGTTATGATCTGGTTGCCGCGATCGTCTCAGGCGGACGCTGGAAGGAGTGGGTTCGGTCAGTGATTCCGCTGCTGCAGGGGCAGGATATTTTGGAATTGGGCATCGGCACCGGAACCTTGCAGACGGCATTGGTGCCATCGGAGTTCAATGTCTACGGGTTGGACGAAAGCCGACAGATGTTGCGCATAGCCAAAAATCGGATAAGAGGACAAGATTCCAGCCGCAAACTTCTACGGGCGGATGCAAAGTCCATCCCGTTAGCCCCACGATGCATAGACACCATCGTCGCCACATTTCCGAGCGAATATATAATGCAGCCAGATACTTTGCTTTCCTGTCGGCGGGTGCTGCGACCCGGCGGGCAGATGGTAATACTGCTGGGAGTAGAGGTGGGCGGCATCAGTCTGCAAAGCCGGCTGCTGCGAATTTTTTACCGCGTCACTGGCCAGGGGACCCCTGATTACCGCATGCTTGAAAATAACCTGAGTGGATTAGCTCAATTCGGCTTCACTGCGAAAATTCACCAAATCCAGGTGCAGCAGGACATTTTGACGGTCGTCATAGCAGTCTGACCGTTTGACTTTCATTTCTTAAATAATCAAGTAAAATTACGCAATGGAAATTCAAATCGCCGTCGCCAAGATCAATCAATTCGGTTCGCGGGAGAGCGGTGATTCAGTAGAGATCATTGAGCGACCAAACGGCGGGCTGTCGGTGGTGATGTGCGATGCACAGGGCAGCGGGCGCACTGCCAAGTCGGTCTCGGGACTGGTGGTTCGCAAGGTGCTCGGCTTGCTTTCGGATGGCATCCGTGACGGAGCCGCTGCCCGCGCGGTTTCCGATTTTCTTTACACCGAGCGCAATGGAAAAGATCCGGCTTATTTGAATATTCTCAGCGCTGATTTGGAAACCGGGACGCTGGTGGTCACCCGTAACAACCCGGCGCCTGTATTTGTGGCGCAGGGGGATCAGGTGGAATGCCTGAGCGGATTGCCACAACCTATCGGTTCAGCACGCAATATCCGCCCATCAATCTCGGAAATTAACCTGCGAAGAAGCACCACGGTGGTCATGTATACCGATGGTGTGATGAACGCCGGCACCACCAATGGCGGGTTGGGAATCGATATTTGCACATTTTTGGAGGGTGTGCTGGAGGAGCAGGATCCATCGGCTCAGATGATTGCCGATTCGCTGCTTACTCAGGCCATTCACCTGGACCAGGACCAACCGCAGGATGACATGAGTGTGGCTGTGCTGCGGGTTGTCAAACCCCCCAATGATTTTATACGGCGTATGATCGTGCGACTGCCGGTGGTAATTTCTGATTTGGGCGAAGACGTTCCCGAGCAGGAAGAGCCAGAAATTAACGTAGATTAACGATGCGGACGCGTAATCCACGCCGCAGCCAATAGCGCCATCAACCCTGCAGCGTCGAACAGTATAAAACGTTCCGCGGTCTGTTCCAGCGCCAGATGACCCGGTGGCAGGGTCAGGCGCAAGGCGGTTTCGCCGATCACGCCGATCGCCTGCATGATCACCGCCTGGATGAGCGAGGTACGGTGGCGCAGCGGATGTATAAGGGCGAAGGCGTAAGGCACATTCCACATCAGAAACAATATACCCATGCCTTGCACGATCTTCTCGCCGCCAACGCCGCTGATCTCGAAACCGCCCGTGTATGAACCCGGGTTGAGGATGAAGATCAACGCTGCCTGCAGGTTGAGAAACAGCACCAACCCGATAAGCAGCCGCGCAATATTGATTCGGCTTGACCCCGCTGCATTCATGGATTGAATTATATATCCATCGAATTGAGTGCCGGCAGAAAAATGATTCGCCGCGGGATTTTTGAGACGGTTCGGGTACAATTGCCGCTGATCATCAGTACAAAGAGGTTAATTCCATCGCTTCTGTGTTGAAAATTGCTTATTTTGTCACCCCGCACGGGTTTGGTCACGCCGCCCGCTCCGCGGCAGTGATGCTGGCATTGCGCCGAAGGCTGCCGCAAGTGGAATTTGAGATATTCACGACGGTGCCGCAATGGTTTTTTGCCGACTCCCTCAGTGAGCGTTTTGGCTATCACTGCTTTGCCAGCGACGTCGGTCTTGTGCAAAAAACGCCTTTCAGCGAGGATTTGCCGGCTACGATTGCTGCATTGGACCAATTCCAAAAAATTGCGCATGGTCAAATTGAAGACACTGTGGAAATGGTACGAGACCAGAAATGCCAGCTGGTGGTTTGCGATATTGCGCCGCTAGGCATCGAAGCAGCCAAAACTGCCGGTCTGCCAGTCGTTCTGGTGGAAAATTTCACCTGGGATTTCATTTATTCGGGTTACAACGGCAGTGAGCCAGGGTTTGACCCTCACATTCAGCGGCTGAAGAATATCTTTAGGCAGGCGGATCTTCATATTCAAGCTGCACCGGTATGTCAATTAGATCCCTCCGCGGTTCAGGTCGAACCGGTAGCACGACCGCCTCTGACCACACGCGAAGATGTACGCAAGCGGTTAGGATTGAATCTCACCGACCGTGTCATCCTGGTCACGATGGGCGGAATCGAAGAACGGTACGGCGCCAGGCAAGCGCTGCAGCAGCATAAAGACTACACTTTTGTGCTACCCGGCAGCGCGGATCGACTTTTACGCGATCAAAACCTGATCCTGCTGCCGCATCACAATGATTTTTACCATCCGGATCTGGTGCACGCCAGCGACGCGGTGATTGGAAAGCTGGGATACAGCACGGTCGCCGAGGTTTATCACGCTGGTGTGCACTTTGCGTACATCCCGCGTCCGGCGTTCCCCGAGACGCCGTCCATGGCTGAATTCGCGCGTAAGGAAATGGCTGCCATGGAGCTGTCGTATCCGGATTTCCTGCAAGGTTTCTGGGGAGATTTACCCGAACGGCTTTTGGCTGCCCCAAAATTGAAACACACTTCCGTCAACGGCGCTGATCAGATTGCCGCGATCATCCTCGAGAAGTATGGTTAACCCGCGATCCAATCAGCCAACCACGGTTGGTATTTGACCGGATCGAATTCCAAGTACTCGTGGTTCGCCAAACCGGCAGACTTATACGGATCATCCGCGAAAAAATCGACCAGATCTGCCTGCGATGGGGCTCGCGCCACCACAATGCCGCCAGTTATCGGGTTACGCGGACCGGACATCAAGAGCCAGCCACGCTCATAGCCGCTCTGTAGAAAGTCGCGATGATCCTTGACAGCGCCGCCCAGCTGTTCAACCGGTACTTTGTAATGGATGAAAACGATAAAATGCTTCATTTTTCCCTCCACATCGATTGAACACTTGGATTCTCACGAT